>CAUTZW010000031.1:0-29742 GCA_963543045.1 uncultured Treponema sp. | reverse complement strand
GCGGAGTTTGCCGATAGACAGACGAGCAACAGACGGGAAAGCCTAGTGAAGTCGGTACATCTCGCTTGCGCGAGCGTCCGACCTATTCGGCTAGCTCGCCTGTTTTGCCTGCGCAAAATATGAAGCGGACGGTAGACCTAGTGAAGTCGGCCACATCTTGTTTCCCCGTCCGCAGCATACCAACCGGCTCGCAAATTTGTCGCGAGACAAACTTGAGGCAGGCGATCAACAATGTTAAGTCCTTACGGCATCTTCCATCCCGCCTGCCGCCTTACATCGTAACGTCTTTATTTCCTGACAGCTTAAAGAAAATTAAAAGCGACAGGACGGTCGTCAGCGTAAGGATGGAAGCGAGCGCGGCGGCGGTGCCGTAACTTGCGCGGATAACTTCGTTGTAGATGGCGACGGACATGGTTCGCGTACGCGCTGTGTAGAGCATGACGGACGAACTCAACTCGTTGATGAGCGTTATCCAGCTTAAAATCGCGCCGGAAAGAACGCCCGGCATCATCATTTGCGCGGTAATTTTAAAAAACGACTTTGGCGGCGAGTCGCCCAAACTGATGGATGCTTCTTCCATGCTCGGACTTATTTGGTACAAAATCGCCGAACTTGAACGCAGCGTATACGCCATGCGCCGAATTACGAGCGAGACGACGATAATCGCCGCCGTTCCCGACAAAATCACCGCGCCGTGATTGAACGCAATCAACAGCGTAATACCCAACACTGACCCCGGCACGATATACGGGAACATTGCCGCCGTGTCGATAAGGTTCGTCAGCCACGACTTCCGCCTGACTGAAAGGTAGGCGACCAGCATTCCAATCAAAATGATGATCAAAATTGCTGCAAAACCATACACGTACGTGTTGACGATTGATGAAACCGCCTTGCCGAACACGCTCCGGTAACTGTCAAACGAATAACCTTTGACAAACACCTGCAAATGCGTTTTCCGGAATGATGTCCAAATGACCACGCATTGCGGAATAACCGAAAGGCAGGCGAGCAGATAAATGTAGACGTGCATCAAAACGCCGCGAATGCCGCTGGCTTTGACCGGCTTTATCGGGCGCACCGAACTCATCGTAAAAGACTTGGTATTCACGTACCACTTTTGCAGCAAAAAGAACGCCGTCGTTATGACGACCATTATCGTCGCCATGCTTGCCGCAAAGTTTGCAGAACCGCCGCTTTCTCCTACAAATTCCGAATAGACCATCGTCGGCATGACGTTGTAGCCTTCTCCGATAAGCGCAGGAGTGCCGAAGTCTGCCATGCAGTTCATAAAAACCAACAGCGCTCCGGCAATAACCGTCGGCGTTACGAGCGGCATAATGACCGTAAAAATCTTTTTGATTCCGTGGCAGCCAAGACTTTCTGCAGCTTCGCTCAGCGCAACGTCGATTTTTTTGAGCGCGCCTGAAACGTACATATAAATGAACGGATAGAGTTTGAGCGAAAACACGAGCAGCATTCCCGGAAAACCGTAAATAGACGGCAGCGTAATGCCGAGCGTATTTTTAAAAAATTGCGTTACCAGCCCGCTCCGCCCCAGCATTAAAATCCATGAGTACGCGCCGATAAAGTTCGGACTCATCATGGAAACGATAATCATAATTTCGAGTATTCCCTTGCCGCGGATTTTGTAAAACGACATAAAATACGCAAGCGGAAGCCCGATAAGCACCGCGCAAAACGTAACGCTGAACGTCAGCTTAAACGAATGGATGAGCGCGGACGAATAATACTTACGCGAAAAAAAACGCGCGTAGTTTGAAAGCGTCCACGCATTTGTTTCCGTGTCGCGGAAGCCGTTTATAAACAGCGTAAATAGCGGATAAATCAAAAAAAGCGCGAAAATTCCAATCACGCAGAGCGTAATAATCCGCCAAAAGTCGAATTTGTACTTAATCTTGCCCAAAGCGTTCCGCTCCTTTTATCAAACTGCGTTCCATATCTTCCGTAAATACATTGATTTTCGCAGCGTTCGGTTTTAAGGAAAGCGCATCCCCCGGACGGAAAACGCGCTCGGCGTGTCCCAAGTCCTGAGAAAATTCGATGCTCGACTGGTTTTCGACGCAGATTCCCGCAGGAAAGTCCAAAAAATAATTCGTGTATTTTCCAAGAAAGGTAGAGGCCGTAACCTTACACTCAAAACCTTTGTCAGAAGGCGCAAATTCCTCCGGCCGAACGGAAACGACGACTTTTTGTCCATCCTGCACCGCATCGGAAAGATTTGTCATCGGAATTTCGTAGCCGCCGGCAAAAACGATTGAAACGTCCGCGCCCTTTTTAATCGTGCCGTAAAACAAGTTCGAGTGCCCGATAAAGGTCGAAACGAACGCATTGTACGGCCGCGCGTAAATCTCTTCCGGCGTTCCGATTTGCTGAATATGCCCGTCTTTCATCACCGCAATGCGGTCGGAGACGGCAAGCGCTTCTTCTTGGTCGTGCGTAACGTAAACGGTCGTAATGCCGATTTGCTTTTGCACGTCGCGGATTGCGCTTCGCATTTCGATGCGCAGCTTTGCGTCAAGATTTGAAAGCGGTTCGTCCATCAGCAGCACCTGCGGGTGAATGACGATTGCGCGGGCAAGGGCTACGCGCTGCTGCTGGCCGCCGGAAAGCCGTTCGGGCAGCCGGTCTTGATATTCGGCAATCTTGACCGCATCCAAAACCTTATCGACGCGGGTTTTAATTTCGCTTGCCGGAAGTTTTCGGATTTTTAAGCCGTATTCGACATTTTTCCGCACCGTCAAATGCGGAAAGACTGCATAACTTTGGAAAACCATGCCGATGTTGCGTTTATGCGCCGGAATATCGTTGATAACATTCGTATCGAATGCGATCGTGCCGCCTTCAATACTGTTGAATCCGGCAATCATGCGTAAAAGCGTCGTTTTTCCGCAGCCGGACGGTCCTAAAAGCGTAAAGAACTCCCCGTTTTTGATTTTCGCCGACAAATTGGGAATAATCGGATTATCGGGATTGTCGCTGTACGCTTTTTTTACATGATCAATAGTAATTGATACGCTCATAAAAACTCCTCTTTTAAGGAATGATTCCTTAAAATCCTGTTTTGTTTAGGAAGAGGGAAAATCCTCATATAGACGCAAAGTCGTTTATCCTCTCCGCGTCTGCCAAGTCTCCGCTTGCAAGTTTTTCAGTAGCAAAACTTGAGGCAGGCGACGACCCGTTTTATCTTTCACGAGGCATCTCAGCCGCCTATCCCGTAGCCAAGTCTCCGCTTGCAAGTTTTTCAGTAGCAAAACTTGAGGCAGGCGGACGAACTATTTTTTTTCTCGGCGGCCTATTATCCCGCCTGCCCCTTTCCTTTAGCACGCCCACACGTAGCCCAAAGACCAGCTAGCGAGTTTTGCTCATGCAAAACTCGAAGCGGGCGGACAATCCATTCTTTTCTCGGCGGCTCATTATGCCGCCCGCCTCGCCCGCACTCATTCCGTAAAAATATCCTTGAACTTACCGATCCATTCGGCTTTGTGCGCGGAGGAATACGCTTCATCGTCTTCGATAACGCGGAGACTTGCCATCGGCGGAATCGTGTCCGACGGCGGAATGTCGTTTCGGATTGCCCGTCTAAACTGCGTTCCGTTCATAAACGCTTGTACGTCCTTGCTGGTGAGCCAATCGACAAAGGCTTGCGCATTCTTTTCGTTCGGGCAATCTTTGATGATGTATACGCCGTCGCCGCGGAAAATAACGCCTTCTTCCATATAAACGACTTCAACCGGCGCGCCTGCCGCAACGTATTGCAGCGCAGCCTGCTCAAACGTCAGACCTACCGCATATTCGCCGTCGGCAACGCCCTTGTACACCGCAGACGAGCCGCCCAAGAGCTTTCCGTCAAGCTGCTTGGCAAACTGCCTCACAAAGTCCCAACCGTTATCGGGATTCCCGCCGCCCATCGCGTAGAGCATGTTGACGATGTGCTCGAACGACGTAGACGCCGCCTGCGGGTCGGCAAACGCAATTTTTCCTTTGAGCGCAGGATTGAGCAAGTCGGCATAGCCTTTAATTTTTATATCGCCGATAAGATTCTTGTTAATCATGATGATTTCAGGGATCGTGTTAAAGCGCGTCAAATTACCTTCAACATTTTTGTACTGCGGATAAAACGCATCCTCGTGAGCGCAGGTATATTCGGCAAAAAACTGCGCCTTGTCCTTGACCAGTCCGATAGTGCCTGCCCAAAGAATATCCGCCTGCGGCGAGGCAGCCTCCGTTTCGATCCGCTTTAAGGCGTCTCCGGTACCCATCGCGAGGCACTCAGTCTTTATGCCCGTGTCCTCCTCAAACTTCGACAGCATGGACGTAATCATCGCCTGCGGAAGCGGACTGTAAATAATCACTTCGTTGCGCTCGGCATTCCGGTTTCCGTCAGCCTTTTTCGCGCAGCCGGAAAAACTGACCGCCAAAAGCCCCGCCGCCAACACTCCCAAAAATCTTTTCATCGCATACTCCTCAAATTTATAATTTGTAAAACGCTGTTTTATTTCCTGATTCATCTTGCGGGCTGTCCACGCCGCATTCGGGCTGACGCAGGTTTTCCGCCGTCCCGTTCCGCAACTCAACTAGCGAGTTTTGCACCGCAAAACTCGAGGCGGGCGGACGAGCCACATTTTTCTCAGCGGCCGATTATCCCGCCCCCCACATTCACAGTCCCACTCGCGAGTTTTGCGTCAGCAAAACTCGAGGCGGGCGTAACATCGTTTATCCTTCTAAACCCAACAGCAACGCCCGCCCCGCCCGCCATTATTCCGTAAAAATATCCTTAAACTTTCCTATCCATTCGGCTTTGTGGGCGGAGGAATAGGATTCGTCGTCTTCGATAACGTTAATCGAGTCCATGGAAGCCATTGCGTCGGTTGCCGAAACGTCGGTGCGGATTGTGCGCCGGTACTGCGTTCCGTTCATGAGCGTTTGAATCTCCTTGCTCGTCAGCCAGTCGACGAACTTTTGCGCGTTCTTTTCGTTCGGGCAGTTTTTGATGATGTACACGCCGTCGCCGCGGAAGATGACGCCCTCTTTCATGTACACGGCTTCAACCGGCGCGCCCGCTCCCACATACTGTGCCGCTCCCTGTTCGAACGTCAATCCCACCGTGTATTCGCCGTCGGCAACGCCCTTATACACCGCGGATGAGCCGCCCAAGAGTTTTCCGTCCAGCTGTTTGGCAAATTTCCGCATAAAGTCCCAGCCGTCGTCGGGATTGCCGCCGCCCATCGCGTACAAAATGTTTACGATGTGCTCGAACGACGAAGAGGATGCCTGCGGGTCGGCGAACGCGATTTTTCCTTTGAGCGCGGGATTGAGCAGGTCCGCGTAGCCTTCGACTTTGATGTCGCCGATGAGATTTTTGTTGACCATCAAAACCGACGGAATCGTATCGAAGCGCGTCAAATTGCCTTCCGTGTTTTTATACTGAGCGTAAAAAGCGTCCTCGTTGGCGCAGGTGTAGTTGGCAAAAAACTTGGCTTTGGTTTTGACCGTACCGATCGTGCCCGACCACAAAATATCCGCCTGCGGAGAGGCGGCTTCCGTTTCGATGCGCTTGAGCGCGTCGCCCGTGCCCATCGCGAGGCACTCGGTTTTTATGCCCGTATCTTTTTCAAAAACCGCCAGCATCGACGTAATCATCGATTCGGTCAGCGGACTGTAAATAATGAGAGAACCTGAGCCGCTTTCGCTGAGTGCCTTTGCGCTTTTCTTCGCGCATCCGCTAAAACCTGCGGAAAAAACCGCAGCCGCTGCTAAAACCATCGTCATCTTTTTCATACCGTACCTCTTGTCCACAAAAATATCTTTAAATTCCCCGTCCGATCCCGTACCGCGCCGCAAAGAGGATTGCCCATCAATCATGACAAATAACGGTTTGCCCCGCCGCCGCACAGGTTTTCCGCGCCGCATCGCGAGCAGCCCCGCTGTTACCCTCCGGCAAACGCGCTTATCCGGTTACCGAACATTTTTTGTAATCCCACGCTCTCCCGACGGTCTCTCTCCGCTCATTCCATCCCTGAAATCATGCAGTCACGAGCCGCAGCAACGTCCACGCAAGTTTTGCATCCCAAAACTCGGAGAGGATGCGTGTTGTACCAGCTGTCCTATTCGCTCTGCCAGCCGCCCTATCAGCCGCAACCGGCACGCTCCCTACCACTCGACACCGCAAGCCAGCTCGCGAGTTTGGCGGACGGCAGGTAAGCATCGTGCATTAGACATTGGTCGCGCCGTCCGCCCGAGTTTTGCATCGCAAAACTCGGAGGGGGTATACGTGTTGTGCCCGTCGCCCTATTTCTCCCGCTCTCAATCATGCATGTCCGGCATCACGAGCCTCAGCAACGCCGGTTCGTAGCCAAAAACCAGCTCTCGAGTTTTGCACCGCAAAACTCGAGGCGGGCGTCGAGCCCATTCCAACTATCACGAGCCCTAGCAACGCCCGCCCCGCCTGCCCTTATTCCGTAAAAATATCCTTGAACTTATTTATCCATTCCGCTTTATGGTCGGAAGAAAAGGTTTCGTCGTCCGTCAGAACGTTTATCGTGTCCATGCTTGCCATCAGCGCATTGTCGCGCACGTCCTTTCTAACGGAGCGGCGGTTTTGCGTTTCGGCCATAATTTCCTGAACTTCCTTGCTCGTAAGCCAATCGACAAACTTTCGCGCCATCTCTTCGTGCGGACAATTTTTGATGATGTACACGCCGTCGCAGCGGAAGATAACGCCTTCGTCCATATAGAAAATCTCAACCGGAGAGCCGGCTGCAACGTACTGCACCGCGCCCTGCTCAAACGTCAGCCCCGCCGTGTATTCGCCGTCGGCAACGCCCTTGTACACCGCAGAAGAACCGCCTAAAAGTTTTCCGTCAAGCTGTTTCGTCAGCTTCCGCACGTAATCCCAGCCGTTATCCGGATTGCCCGCCCCCATCGCGTAGAGCATGTTCACCAGATGCTCAAACGACGAAGAAGACACCTGCGGATCGGCAAACGCGATCTTCCCTTTGAGCGCCGGATTGAGCATATCGGTGTAGCTTTTTGCCCGAATATCGCCGATAAGATTTTTATTTACCATTATAACGGACGGAATCGTGCCGAAGCGGGTCAAATTGCCTTCGGTATTTTTATACGGCTCATAGAAGGAAGGCTCGTTGACGCTTGTGTAGTCCGCAAAAAATTTGCTTTTCCCCTTGATCGTGCTGATGGAACCGCCCCACAAAATATCCGCCTGCGGATTGGCTTCTTCCGTTTCGATGCGCTTTAAGGCGTCGCCCGTACCCATCGCAAGACATTCGGTTTGAATGCCGGTATCTTTTTCAAAAAGCGCGCTCATTTGCGTAATCATCGACTCCGTAAACGGGCTGTAAATAATGAGCTTTTCGTTCGTTTTCCCATCCGCTTTTTTCCCGCCGGATTTTGAACAGCTCATAAAAGCGAGCGGAACGAAAGCCGCCGCAACAAAAACGGAACACAACTTCTTCATAAGAAATCTCCTTTCATAAATTATTTTGCGCACGGAATACGGCGCGCGCAGGAATAGCCCCATTATATGGGCGCGTTTTCCCGGCCGGCAATCCACAATTCTGCATTAGTATCCGAAAAAATGAACGATATAAACGAGCGGAGCACATAACGGCGCTTTCCCGCGCACTGCAAATGCGGGCCGTAAAATCGCCGCACCGTTCGCGCCGCACCCGTCTTTTCTCCGCATGGCGCGGGTATACGGAGGCGATTAAATCTCCGTCCGGATATATGCGGCGTATGGCAGCAGCGCCAGCTATTCGTGCGCTGGGGGATGTTACTTGCCGGAAGGAATGTTTACGGAAAGAGCAGTATGAGTGGGAATGGGCAGCGCCCCGCCGCCGGAAATCCGGCAGCAAGAGCGGCCCCCGTCTCTGTGCCTCAGGCTTTTCGGAGAAGCGAACGGAAAGAAAACGTTTTTCAGCTCTTGCCGTTCGTATGCAGAGTTATTTTTTCGGGATTAAAAATAATTTTCTTTTAAGCTGATGAATCATATTGCTCGTTTCGCTATTCTTATCGCTTGGAGTTGTTGGAAACGGATACATATATTTTTCTCCATAAAAGCAATACTTTGCATGAACGTTTTGGGCCAACAATTCAAATCCCTCTTGCTGAAGTTCTTCCAACCTAGCGGTTTTCCGACTATATATGTGATATAGCATATTTTTAATCCTTTTCAGTTTCCTGCCGCTTTTGGATTTTTCCCAATAAAACGTTCTCTTTGCCAATAGATTTCTAACCACATCTCCCCTATGGGCACTTTTATTCTCTTCATCACTCGGCGGATTTACATTCTCCAATTTTATTTTCTCGCCGCTTTCGGATTTTCCACAATCAAACGTTTTCTTTGCCAATAGATTTTCAACCACGTCCCGCTTGCGGCTTACTTCATCTTCTTCATTACCCGGTAAGGTTTTATTTTCCTTCTCCAGCGTTTTGTACAAAAGCAAATACAAATAATCCTCAATTTCATTCAAAAACAGATTTTCTTCACTACAGGGGATTTCCAAATATATATGGTCACTTGACCTTCCGTTTTGCTTCCGAATCAACATTGCTTCCCATTCATCATATTTCTTTTGCAAAGCCGATCGTTTACTTGTCAAGGCTCCGATTTCATTCACCAATGTCTTTTTTCTATCCTGCAATCTTTGCACCACGTTTTCCCACTTATCGATTTCCGCTTGCGCTTCCGTATTGTCAACGGCGGGACTGGAAACACTCTGTTCTGCCAAGACCGCAGCAGGCGGACTCAAAGCGTTGCGTTCCGCTTTTAGCGCTGCAATTTCTTGCGTTTGCTCATCGACTTGCCGCTTAAGGTCGGCTTTTTCTTTTTTCAGTCCTTCCAGCTTCGGATAAGCAGCTGCAATTTGTCTTTCATCCAGTCCCCGCTCTTTAAGAAGCAGCTCCGCTTTTTGCCGAATAACAAAGTCTTCATCACGAACTTTAGCTAAAAATTCGGACATATATTTTTGTCTATTTTCTCTGAGCAGCAATTCGTGATCTACAGAGATTAGAATTTCATTTTTAAGTTTTTCGTAATTTTCTCTATTATCCAGATCAGGAAGAATCTCCACAATTCGGTTACTGCCTGTAGTTTCCACCCTCGCCATTGAGTCGCTTTTGACTTCCTGCGCTATACACTTACGCAGCTCGCCCATCATTCTCTGTGATACTTTACGCTTTTGGGCACCAGGGGCAGTTTTCAAATTTTTTACCAGACCTAAAATACCATAGCAGCGAACAAACATATCGGCATTGATAAACCATAAATCTTTTTTAAGCTTCTCTATCCAACCTTCCGGAAAGAAAAAATTGCCGTCTTTATCCGCTCGAAATTTAACCGTTACGGGAAAATCCGGATCAGCCGGTCTTGAAACATCTTTTCCTTTGATAAATTGACGCTGCACATCCTGTGCGTCATCAACTATTTTGCTTTTAAAATAAATATCCGGAACCAATTTTTTCTCTTTTACCAATCCGAAAAACGGGTGGCAAAACAGCAAATCCGGCGAATCCGCGGTTTCTTCAAAAAGGAGCGCATGCACATCTCTCTTCCCACGATTCTTACCCCAATCTTTCTCTTGTACTTTTTTATCGAAAACAATAGTCACCCCACGCTTGCCGTCTTCCGTGTCCGAGAAAAACCGGAACTCGGCAAAGACTTCGTTTTCCTTTGAGCAGTCCCACAAAACCGTGTAATTTTCACGCTTAACCGAAAAACTATACGGCATAACGGCAGGCAGTCCGTATTCGGGAAAACTCCCGCAAATGCAGTCCCAAATGTCGTGTTCCGTTACATCTTCTTTCAAAAAATACATATTACCCCACGCGCCCATGTGCGTCCTCCTAGAATTGTTCTATCCGCGTCAAAATATCAGATACGCGGCTGCCTGTGTATATCCGGTCTGCTCATCCTCCGTTACGCAGTAAATCCCCCTTTATCTTCCCGCCCCCATTCCCATAGTGCGTCGTTTTCCGTAAAATGCGCGCATGGAATTTACACAGGAAGCTATTGACGCTTTAAATGTCAATGAAGTTGAAATTATGAAAAGAATTGCCGAGGAGCTGAACATTCGCGTACAGCAAGTCGGCGCGGTTATCAGTCTTGTAAATGAAGGATGTACGATTCCTTTCATTTCTCGTTACAGAAAAGAAATGCACGGCTCGCTCGATGAAGTGCAGGTGCGCGACTCAGATCATTTGTTTAAGTCGTACCGGAATCTTGAAGAGCGGCGTTTTGAAATCATAAAGGGCATTTTTGCTCAAGGAAAATTGACTGAATCGCTGTATGAGGCGGCGATGTCCGCTTCGACATTGACGGGGCTTGAAGATTTGTGGGCGCCGTTTAAGAAAAAGAAAAAGACGCGCGGCATGGTTGCGATTGAAAAAGGGCTTGACCCGCTTGCGGACGCAATGCTTGAACTTGATGACGCGGCAATCGAAGAAAAGGCAAAGGAATTTGTAACAGAAAATGCGGACGCGCCGGAGTTGAGCGTTCCGACTGTAGAAGATGCGCTTGACGGCGCAAAGGACATTCTTGCCGAACGCACGGCGCAGAACACGCAAAACCGCGAAGCCGTACACAATTTGTACATTAAAACCGGCAGCATCAAGACGAAGGGCATTGTTCCTGAAGGGCAGACGGAAGAAAGCGCGGCGAAAACGTCGACGTACCAGATGTACTGGGATTTTTCCGAGCCGCTTGACCAAGTGAAGCCGCACCGGATTCTTGCAATCAACCGCGGCGAGCGCGAAGGCGTTTTGGACGTTACGATCGACGTTGACGTTGACACGGCGGTCGATTTATTGAAACGCGGCGTTCAAATCCCGAATAAATATTACGGGGAGGCAATCGAAGACGGCGTGGTGCGTTTACTTTCGCCCGCTGTTGTGCGCGAAATCCGCAGCGACAACGCAGACCATGCCGACGAACACGGAATCGGGATTTTCAGCGAAAACTTAAAAAATCTGTTGATGACGCAGCCGATTAAAGGAAGCCGCGTGCTCGGCGTAGACCCGGGAATCCGCACCGGCACAAAGTGCGCGGCGCTTGACGAAACGGGCAAATATCTCGGCAGCTTTCTCATTAAACAGGTTGCGGATCCCGACGGCGCGTACAACAAAATCAACGAAGCGATCGACAAATACGATATTCAAGTGGTCGCCGTCGGAAACGGCACGGGCAGTCAGGAAGTGCAGGCGATTGTCAGCAAAGTCATCAGTGAAAACTATAAGGACGTGCGCTACACGGTCGTCGATGAAAGCGGCGCGTCCGTTTATTCTGCAAGCGACATTGCGCGCGAAGAATTCCCGGACTTGGATTTGACGATCCGCGGCGCCATCAGCATGGGGCGGCGCCTGCAAGACCCGCTTGCAGAGCTCGTAAAAATCGATCCGAAGGCAATCGGCGTCGGACTGTATCAGCATGACGTCAATCAGAAAAAACTCGGCGAAATGCTCGACGAAGTCGTCGGTTCGGTGGTCAATCAAGTCGGCGTCAATTTGAATACGGCAAGCTACTCCCTGCTCAAATACGTTTCCGGCATCACGAGCGCGACGGCAAAAAAGATTGTCGCATTCCGCGACGGAAACGGCAAAATCACGAACCGCGAGGACTTAAAAAAGGTGAACGGATTGGGTCCGAAAGCCTACGAGCAGTGCGCGGGATTTTTGAAAATCCCCGAAAGCTCCGAGCCGCTCGACAACACGTGGGTGCACCCCGAAAACTACGGAGCGGCGCGCGAAATCCTTCCGCTCATTCAAAAGAAAGAGCCGATCACTGCCGATTTCAAAAAGCAGGTGTGCGAAAAATACGCGATCGGCGAGACGACGCTCAACGATATAATAGAAGAATTGCAGCGTCCTAACCGCGACCCGCGCGACGGCTACCCCGCCCCGATTATGCAGCAGGGCGTTTTGCAGTTTGAAGACTTAAAAGAAGGCATGAAAGTTACCGGCAAAATCAAAAACGTCGTCGATTTCGGCGCGTTTGTCGACATCGGACTGCACGAAACGGGCTTAATTCACATCAGCGAATTGAGCGACACCTTTGTAAAAGACCCGATGGACGTGATCAAAGTCGGCGACGTTAAAGAATTTACGATTCTTGCGCTCGACACCGACCGCAGAAGAATCAGCCTGTCGCTCAAAAGCGATGCGATGACCCGCTTGGGCGCGCAGGGCGGAAAAGGCGCAAAGGCCGACGGAGAAGAAAAGCGGCGCGTCGTCATCGTCCGAAAAGACGCAAAAACGCAAGGAGGCGGACGGCAGAGCGCCGGAGCGCGTAAAGAAAATGCCGTCTCAGGCGGACGGAAAGGCGGTTTCCGCTCATCCGGCAGCAACGACGGCACAACATACAATCCCTTCGCCGCACTGCTGAAAAAATAATCCGGCGCGGACGGGAGCGGAGCGGAACGGTTTGCAGACGGCAGATACAGCCGGATACGCCGACCTTTCCGCGAAGCGTCCGGCGACACAGGGGACGTTGCATTTATTGTCCAAATGAAAGCGAACCCGCCGCCGGTTGACGTTATGCCAATCGGCGGCGGTTTTTAGTTACGTGTGCGCAAGGGGTCTCCGCAGACTTTCGCCGCAATGAGTGAATTTCAAGCGTGCACGAAAAAACTCCGTGTGATTGCATCGCAGAAGGGATTGGCTACCAGCGATACGAACTTTGACCGACAACCAGAGCCTCCACTCACGCAGAGCGATTGTCGCGGGTAATAAAGAAAAAGCGGTGCATTCGGGTTGTGCAAAACTAAGCGGGTAATTGTTGGAGTCGTTTGCAGAAATGCTCTCGGTAAAATGTGCGCGAGTTTTTGCACGTTTTGCCGCAGCGCTACCGAACGACAAACGTGTTTTGCAATCGACTGTGAAGTCCACAGTCTTTACCCTGCGCATTATTTTACGAAAGACACCGCAGCAGTGCCGAACGATTCTGCGTTTGTCCGGAACCGGCACGTTTTAGAGCCGTATGTACGTTGCGTTGGGGCGGGCGGTGATGTCGACACGGCGGGGAGCTGGAGACCGGCGATACGGAACTTTGGACAGCAGTTAGAGCTTCCGCTCACAGTGGTTTTCCGGCATGGAGCCGGTAAAAGAAATTTCGGGATGGAAGTGCTGCCGGAATCATTTTCGACGCCGTATACTCTTCGGCGGCAAGCGTAGAGCTATGCAATGAGCGTACTAACGGCGTACATTCCCGTCTCGACGAAGGCACGGAAGCCATGCTCCTCACGAAAAGTCCGCACAATTAACTCGCCGTGGGGAGCAGGAGACCTCCGCCGTATGCGCGGGCTACGTTCGGTATGTATTCGCTGCTAAATCGAGCAGCGGACAGCTATTTGAGGGCCGCGCATGGCGGGATTTTGAACGCGGTAATAAAACGAATCTGCAAACGGCACGCTGCAATCGCTATGCGGCGGCGTTTTCCTGTTCGCTGGCACGGAACGCGAAATGGCGTATCACAATGAAAAGATTGACGGCGGTCTTGCCGCATAAAGGAGTTGAATGTGATCATTAGAGAGACTGAAGCACAAGATGCGCAGGCGCTTTCGGCATTGAGCGCGCAGCTGGGATATCCGGCGGAACCTGCCGACATCGCGCTGCGATTGGAAAAACTTCGGCGCAATCCTGAACGCCATGTTTTTGTCGCGGAAACGGTGGTATCGAGTCCGAATGCGGAGCATATCGTTGCGGGATTTATCAGTTTTGAGCCGTATGAGACGATTTACTGCGCTGCGGGAATAAATATTACGGGCTTTGCGGTTGACGAAAAACTCCGGCGGAAAGGAATCGGGCGAGCGCTTATGCACGCCGTAGAACAGTACGCGGCGGAAAACGGTTTTTCCTTCATTCGTGCAGAATCGAACGCCGCACGGAAAGACGCCCACGAAGCGTATCGAAAGCTTGATTTTGATTCAGAAAAAGCGCAAATCCGCTTTTTGAAAAAGATAGCCGATGCACGGTAAAGGAGAAATCGTACAAGCACTGAAACCGCCGCACGAATCTTTGCCCGCGCTTTACCGGAATCAGCGAGCATAATCCCGTACTCCGATTGTCCCCGCCCATTTGACCGAGCCGTGCGGATTGTTCTGCCGAACGACAAACGTGTTTTTGCAATCGGCTGTGAAGTTTCCCTGCGCATTATTTTACGAAAGACACAGCGACAGTGTCCGGAACCGGCTCAGTACGCTTTTAGTGCCGTATGTATGTTGCGTTGGGGCGTGCAGTAATGTCGACACCTCAAGGTGCTACGGGCAAGCGATACAAGCTTTGACCAGCAGCCAGCGCACCCGATCACGCGGAGAGATTTTCGCGGGGAAAAAGATAAAAGCGGTGCGTTTGGAGTATACAAACAAAGCAGAAATCGATGGGTTGGGTTGTATGAAGGGCTCTCGCTAAAATGTGCGCGAGTTTTTTGCATCTTTTACCGCAGCACCGCACGAAAAGACGCGCACGAATCCTTGCCCGTGCTTTACCGGAATCGTCGAGCGGCATCCCGTGTTCCGATGTCCCCGCCCATTTTACCGAGCCTTGCGGATTGTTATGCCGAACGCCAAACGTGTTTTTGCAATCGGAGGTGAAGTCCGCTGTCTTTAACGTGCGCATTATTTTACGAAAGACACCGCAGCAGAGTCAGCCCAGGCCTTGTTTTACCCGGCGGTAGATAAACTATACAGAAAGAAAGTTTTGCGGGCACAGCACGTTTCATGACGAATCGGGTACCGCGCTATTTGGAAGAAGATTACACACGTACCGTCCGACAGGGACTTTGCCGCCAACAAAATGAAACCGGCAGCATGAATGCATGATTACCGGTAATACTATGATCTCCTCTCCCCCCACTCGTCGGCTTTGCGCCAGCAAACGCAGAAACAGTACGAATAAACGGTGGAGTATCATGCCTCCCGTCGCACTCGCGTCCCATAAAACCGCAAACTTCCGCACCTCCCCGTCCAAGTCTTCAACACAATCCTTCGGCAGGTGCGTCTATTTATCGCGAAGCAACCGGTCCGTCCGACTTTGGCGGATGCGGTAATGTATTGTAGGAAGGAAAATATCGTGCTGTCCGCCCTCATTTGTCTTCGGTCAAGCTCGACCGCCAGCCGCATTCGGGTCACCGCGCCCGCCGACCGGAAAGAGCCGAGTGCGACTCACTAAGCAGCTTCCCGGTAAAGAAACTCGCGGAACGGGCCACATGCCACACCGCAAGTAGATCTCCGACCGCAGCTTGTTCTACCTACGCGCGTTAAAACAAACCGCTGCAGGGAAACATAGCCACTGAAAATGTTAATAGAAGTGCACTCCCTAAATCACCCAAAGTTGTAGTTTAAGCTGCCGGTTTTAATAAACCGGCTTTAAACCGTTCTCGATAAATCTCAGGAGGATAACCTTGCGAATTCATTGTGGTGATCCTGTACCGATTGTAGTAGACAATAAACCTCCGGAGGATTTTCTTTACTTTTCCCTTTTCAATTTCTTCGTATCTATGCGGTATAACTTCTCTTTCTTCAGCGTCTCTAAAAAGGACTCCATCCTCACATTGCCATAACGTTTTCCCACACCGATCATGCCTTGAATTGCATGACTGCGAGCCAAGTCGCTTTTGTTCGCCTCACTCATGTATTGAGAAGCCTGCATCACTGTGATGTATGAGCCCATCGGTCGGCTTTCCTGATGCGTATGACTCCTTTAGGGCCCGTATGCAAAACTTTTTTTTCATGTTGTCGTCCATACATTATGCTGAAAGTCTATCGGCGTTTTCTGTAAAGATTTTTCAGGACGCTGCACCTTTCTGCCAGCTTGGGTAAGCCTGTCGGGGCTTTGTCGGATCTTATGTAGCAGAATTCCCCCTCATCGCTCTTATTACCGTCGAGCAAGAAAGTTTTTTGTCCCGTTGCTCAAGTGCCAGCCGTATCCTCGCTATCCCTCAAATTACGTTTTCAGGATGCTCTAAAAGAATCTTGTGCATTTCGACCAGAAGATGTTGCCGGCTTTTTATTTTGTTACAGGGGGGAGGGGGTAAAACTCATTTCGCTCACCTTTAGGACACTACACAGCTTCACAATTGACCGTACATCCTCCTTTGCGTTTCCCGGAATGTAGCCGAATATTCCCTGTGTGCTTATTTCTTCCAGTCTACGGCAAAAAAACAAGGGCTCTTTCTAATATTTCGTTCTCTTTTTTCAACTCCTGTATTTCTTGCTGCATGGCAAGCTCTCTCGTTCAACGGTGTTTTGTCTGCAATCGTGTAATAATTGATTCTCAGCTGCTTTTTTATTTCTATCTCATCCGATAAGAACAGTGCCTGTTCATTAAATTCTGTATTTGGCCATATGCCCCTTCCTTTATTTTTTGGAGCTTGAAGAGTGCACTTTTATGATAATGGTTCACATCGCGATCCGAGCGTACTCCCCTCGATTCAATTCATCCCACCCGCACGATGTACCAAGCGGCTCGCAAGCTAAATCCCCCACATCCAGTTGCACCGCCCGCCCCCGCCATGTTAGCGGTGCGATTTAAAATCCTGCACGACGCTGATTGCGGAGGTAACGGGGTATTCGGGAAGTTCGGTGGAAGCGATGTGCACAGCTTGCTCGATGACGGCCGATGAGTCCGCAACGCCCTGCAAGATGAGCGTGCCGTCTGAAATCACCGCCCGTAAGAACTCGATATTCAACTTCCGTTCCAGAACTAATGTGTTCACCAGATGCTGGCATTTTATCAATTCGGCGAGCCGCGCTTTACCTGCGCGCTCCTTTTCTTCGGTGATGAGCGTTTTTATCAGAAAGCAAATGAGGTCGGACGCCGAATCGGCGGTAAAAATCCCGGTATTCACCACCATCAAGTAATGCGACGGATCGGTGACATCGATATTGAAAAAGTTTTCCTGAAAGCCGTGCCGGTTTGCGCCGCTTTCCGTGATGCGCTGGCGCGCCTGCTTTTCGCTCCATGAAAACTCCTTTTGCAGCCGTTCCATGCGGATTTGATCGTTCGCAATGAAGCGGAGCGCAATCAGATTCGACAGATTTTCGAGAATGACGAATGCGCCGCGCCCGATCAAAATGCAATTCCCCTCTTCCGCCGCTTCAAGCACCGCAGTTTGCAGATAATTCAGATATTCGTCCCGCCCCTTTGCAAGCGACGCAAAAAAACCGGGCTTCCGCTCGTCGTAAAAATGGAGTTTTTCGGCGGGAAAACCGAGCGCCACAATCCGCTTCTCAAGCTCCTGGCGCGTTATGAACGTATACCCCAGTTTTTCCGCCGCAGCGGATGCAACTTCATCGCCCAATGCGGCAACCTGCCGCGATATTGCAATAATTGCCATAGATTCCTCCCAATACAAGGTCGGCGGGCCGCCGAATGCGCGCCGTCCGCCGGAAACCGCTCTCCGCCCGTTTCGATTCCGGCACGTCCGCGCCGTAACCGTCGCCCGCATCTTCCCGTCGTTTTTCTTTTCCGTCAGCTTGACGTTTGCTCGTAGGGCTTCCCGTTCGCAGCTGGAGCGTAATTCTTTCCGCTAAAGACGACCAGTGCAAGCAGCGTAATGACATACGGGAGCAGGCTGAAGAATTCGGACGGAAAGAGATTTTTCAGCGACGGAATGTTGACGACATAAATGGCGAATGCGACGGCAGAACCGAACAGCAGCGAAGAGCCCGTGATTCCTGCAGGCCGCCACCGCCCAAAGGAAACTGCGGCAAGCGCAATGAATCCCGCGCCGTTTATCGTCGTCGACGTGTACTGAATGGTCTGCGTCAGCACCAGACAGCCGCCGGCAAGCCCCGCAAGCAGTCCCGACGCCAGCACCGCAATGTAGCGGATGCGGATAACGCTGATGCCGACCGATGCCGCCGCATGGGGATGTTCGCCGCAGGCCCGTAAATGCAGGCCGAACGGCAGTTTATACATCACAAACCACACAATAAGAATAACGGCAAGCGCAATAAGCGCCGTCGGATAAATACCGCTCCAGCCCGGCTGCATTCCCATCTTGTACGGGCGCGTCCGGTCGGCATTGAACAGCACGTGCGCCAGAAAGACCGTCAGCCCGTCCGCAAGCAAGTTTATTCCCGTTCCGGAAATCGTTTGGTCCGCATTGAGCGATACGGAAGCGTATGCGTGAATCAGCGACATGAGCATCCCCGAAAGCGCCCCCAACGCCAATGCCGGCGCAATCGAAAAGCCGCAGTACGGTTCCATGAGCACATGCGCCGACGCCGCCGTAAATGCGCCGATGCCCATCAAGCCTTCCAGCGCGATGTTCACCACTCCGGAACGCTCGCAAATCATGCCGCCGCATGCGGTAATTAAAATCGGCGATACAATCATCAATATTGACGGAATAAGTCCCCGCAGTATCTCTGTCATTTTCCTGCCTCCGGCGCCGCTTGCTTTGCGTCTTTTTTGAGTTGCCATTGCAAATAGAGCTTCAAACCCGCCCGCAGCGCAATGAACACGACGATCAGTCCCTGAATAATGAAGGTAATTTCCTTCGGAATCCCATTATCCTGCATAATGCCTTGTGCGCGGGCAAGCATTCCGAACAGCAATCCGGCTAAAAGCGTGCCGAGCGCCGTACTGTTTCCCACCAGCGCAACCGCAATTCCCGTAAAGCCGTAGCCTTCGAGCGCAACCGGCACCCGCCCGTGATTAAAGGAGCCGAGCGCGACGATGCCGCCTGCAAGCCCTGCGAACGCCCCGGAAATCGCCATTGAAAGCACGATGCTTTTGACAACCGGAATCCCCGAACAGCGCGCTGCGTCTTTGTTAAAACCGGTTGAGCGCAATGCAAACCCGAGATTCGTTTTTTCCATCAAAAACCAAAAGAGAACGACGGCCGCAATTGCAAGAAAAAATCCGAGGTTCAGCTTGGAGCCGTTCGTCAGCGCGTCGAGAAATCCTGTGCGGAGCGAAGCCGTTGCGGGAAAATCGACGGTTTGGTAGGTATTCGAGCCGGGCAGCGCCAGCAGAATAATCCGTGCAAGATAGAGCGCGACATAGTTGAGCATGATGGTCGCAACTACTTCCGATACTTCAAATTGCGCCTTGAGGAAGCCGACGATGCCGCCCCAGAACGTTCCCATGAGCGCCGCGCCGGTAAGCGCAATCATCCAGTGGAGGCCCGGAAGTGCCGGCGCGTAGAGGGCAAGGAGCGTCGCAGTCGTAATGCCTGCAAGGTACTGCCCTTCGCCGCCGATATTGAACAATCCGGTACGTGCGGCAAACGCCATCGTCAGCCCGCACAAAATGTACGGCACGGACAGGTTGAGCCACTCGCCGATATAGCGCACTTCCCAGCGCATCTGCCCCCGATTGTTCCAAAAAATGCCCGTCAGCACTTGAAAAAACGATTTGTACATGCCTGCGGGGTTTCTGCCGACCATCCGCACAAGCAGCGCGCCGCATAAAAATCCGAGTACAACAACGAAAACCGACGCGGCGCCGCCGGACGCGCTCAAGAATTTGACGGCCGCATTAACGCCGCCGAAGTAAGTTTTTGAACGTTGCGTTTTCATTGCGCCGCCCCCTCTTCCCGTTTGGTCTTTGAACCGGCCATCATCACGCCGATTTCCTGTTCGGTAACCTCTCCCGCATTGGAAAGCCCCGCAATGGCTCCGTTGGAAATGGTCGCAATCCGGTCGCAGAGATTCATAATTTCATTGAGTTCAAACGAAACGAGCAAAACCGCCCGCCCCTTGTCCCGCTCGGCGACAATCCGGTTATGAATGTAGGAAATTGCGCCGACATCGAGGCCGCGCGTCGGCTGCGCGATAATCAGAATGTCCGGAGACAGTTCAATTTCTCGGGCGACAATGACTTTCTGCTTGTTGCCGCCGGACATCGTGCCGACCGGCGTGTGCGCCCCTTCGCCGCAGCGAATGTCGAAATCGCGGATGAGCTCTTCCGCCTTGCGGTACATCGCCTGATAATTCAGCACGCCTCCCCGTCGGCTGTACGGCGCTTTATAGTAGTCTTTGAGCGCGATATTTTCCGCCGTCGTAAACTCCGACACAAAACCGTGCTTTTGCCGGTCTTCGGGAACGTGGCTGATTCCCGCTTCGATCCGCTGCCGAATCGTGTATTTCGTAATGTCGACGCCGTTGAGCTCGATGCGGCCGCTTTCGATCGGCAGCAGTCCGGTTACGGCGTAAATGAGTTCGGATTGCCCGTTGCCGTCAACGCCCGCAATGCCGAGTATTTCTCCGGCGCGCACGTCCAGCGACAGATTTTTGACGGCGAGCCGCCCGCGCGTATTTTTGACGCACAGATTTTGAATGGAAAGAACAGTACGGCCGGGTTTAGCAGGCGTTTTGTCGATGGTCAACTTTATCGCACGCCCGACCATCATCTCCGCAAGCGTTTGCCCGCTCACGTCCCGGACAGCGACGGTGCCGACGACCTTTCCCCGCCGCAATACCGTGCACCGCTCGGCGACCGCTTTTATTTCTTCAAGTTTGTGCGTGATAATGATAATCGTTTTGCCTTCTTTTTTAAGCCGGCGGATAATGTTCATCAATTCATCGATTTCCTGCGGCGTCAGCACCGCGCTCGGTTCATCGAAAATGATGATGTCCGCGTTGCGGTACAGGGTTTTGAGGATTTCGACCCGCTGCTGCATACCGACGGTAATATCTTCAATTTTGTCGCGCGGATTGACGCGTAGGCCGTACTGCTGCGACAGCTCGGCGACTTTCCGCTCCGCCGTCTTCAAATCCAGCATACCGAAGCGGTTCACCGATTCATTGCCGAGCACGATATTTTCCGTAACGGTATAATTTTTCACCAGCTTAAAATGCTGATGCACCATGCCGATTCCCAACGCCGTCGCGTCGTTCGGATTTTTTATCCGCACTTCCTTTCCGCGGATCCGGATGACGCCGGAATCCGGTTCGCACGCGCCGAACAGAATGGACATGAGGGTGGATTTGCCCGCGCCGTTTTCACCGAGCAGTGCGAGCACTTCATTTTCGCGGACGGCAATGTGCACGTCGTCGTTCGCTTTAATTCCCGGAAAGGTTTTGGATATGCCGATCATTTCGATTGCATTTTCTTCCATATATATAAGCCGTCCTGTTCATAAAATAGCGTAAGTACGGCTGTGCGCCCGCGCACGGCAGAACGCCAGTCCGCCGCCCGCTTTGCACACCCGCCTTCCCCGCGCGCCCGAAAACTCCGCGCACGGCGTTCGGATACGCACGGTCCGGTTAGTCGTCTTTTGCGCCCAAATTATCCGGCACAAGCCCTGCCGCCAAAGATTCCTTGTAAGTTCCGAGCACCTTTATCTTGCCGCCGATAATGTCGGCTTTCATCGCATTCACCGCTTCGGCCACTTCCGGTTTCAATTCCGCGTTGGTGAGCGAATAATCCAATCCGTCGTCGGCCAGCGCCAATTTATGCACGCCGCCGGAAAAGTTCCCCGATTCAATTTCCTTGAGCGCCGTAATGGACGCCGTTTCGACCTTTTTTATCATGGAAGTCAGCACGACGGACTTTCCTTCCGCATATTTGCCCGATTCCCACTGATCGGAATCCACGCCGATTGCCCAAACGTTTTTGCCCTGCGCACGGTATTCTTTCGCCTGCGCAATGGCGCCGTTACCGGTTCCGCCCGCAGCCGAAAACACAGCGTACACGCCCGCATCGTACCAGTTTTTCGCCTGCGCTTTCGCTTTTTCCGGAGCGCCCCAGCTGTTCGCGTAGTAATCGACAATTTCAGCTTCCGGAATCACCGCCCGAATGCCCTGAATGTAGCCGACTTCAAATTTGGTGATCGTTCCGCCCGGCACCCCGCCGATAAAGCCGAATTTCGGCATGGCGACATTTTCCGCCTGCGCCTGCAAAGCCGCCGCCGCGCCCACCAAAAACGAGCCCTGCTCTTCGGCATAGCTGTACTGCGCAAGATTCGGCTGATCGAGCCAGTCGACATCGACAATCATAAACTTTTGATCCGGATACAGCGGAGCAACTTCGTCAACCGCATTAGCAAACGTAAAACCCGTCGCAATGATGAGATCATAGCCGCGGTCGGCAGCCTGCTTCAGATTCGGCACATACATATCCTGCGTCTGACAGGTAATCACATCGTAAAGCGTGCCGCGCGCCTTCGTGTCGTTCAAGGTATCGCCGTAAAACTGCACGATGCCGCGCCACGCCGCCGCATTAAACGACATATCGTCAATCCCCGTCGCATCCGTCACCAGCCGCACGGTCAGCCGCCCGTCCGACGCAACTTTCTTACTGCATCCTAAAAACACAAAAGCGCCCGCAAAAATGCAGGCCGCCGCAACCGCAACAATCCTTTTCATTTACAAACCTCCAACAGGAAACATTAAACCTGTTCGGAAACGTGCGTTTCGGAACAGGCTGCCTTGAAATGCGATATTCTAAATCGCGCTCTTTTCGCGACTAAGAAGCCGCCAACCTATTCGACAACAGAATTATCGAACAGGCCCATTATAAATGATTTTTCCAAAATCGCAACTTAAAAAGCAAACCGCAGCACCGACCGAAACCTCCCGCAGAGGGGAGCGACCGGATGTCCGGCGGAGTATGAGCGAAGCGGAGGTGGGAGGACGGAAGGCAAAGTTACGGAAGCAGAATGCGATGCGGACGTGTGCTGACGAGAGTGTCCGGCTTGTAGGTGAGATAAAGTGAAGCGGGATGCTGGCAGGCGGACGACACAGTTATGGAAACGGAATGCAACGTGGCCGTGTGCTGACGAGGGCGTTAGGCTTGCAGGTGGGGCTAAAGCAAGGGGGATGCAGGCGGGCAAAGAGTGCCAATATGCCCGCAGTCCTCTCGAGGGAAACAAGTCAATATGCGCATCAACGGCAGGCATCATACACGAGTCGGCCTTGCTGAGGCTCAATGCGAAGGTAAATTGAGCGATCCATTTACCTTCGGCGGGACGGTGGAAGCGCCCTTATTCGAACAATGGTTTAAAAACAAGCTGCTCAAACTCTTACCGAAGGGCCACGTTATTATCATGGACAACGCAGCGTTTCATAAAAAAGAGCTCTTGCATAAAATTGCGAAAGAGCACTCACAGACATTGATTTCCCTATTGCCATATTCGCTGGAACACAATCCTATTGAACATGCATGGGGCGTCTTGAAGCGGAATGTTGTAAGTAAAGTGCATCAGTACGGTTCCTTGTCTGAGACGCTTGATGCGATTTTATAAGAAAAGTAACTATACTACATGTTCGCACGTACAAGAGTTACCGCCCCCAACATAAACCGCCATGCAAAACAAACGCGCAGCGACACAGCAGCAAAATCCGCCCACATTGCCAACAAAACGCATTCCGTCACACGTCCCGCGCACAAAACTCCCCGCCAACAACACAACCACCATGTCAACTAAAAACACGCAGGGGCGCAGCAACAAAATCTGCCCAGCTTGCCGACCAACCCCATTCCGTCACACGTCCCGCGCACACAAAACTCCCCACCCGTAACACAACCGCCAGCTCAACTAAAAACACGCAGGGATGCAGCAACAAAAATCCGCTCAGCTTTCCAGCCAAATGCATTCCGCGTCACGTCCCGCGCACACAAGATTTACCGCCGACAACACAACCACCATGTCAGCTAAAAACGCGCAGGGGGTGCAGCAACAAAATCCGCCCAGCCTGCCGACCAAGCGGATTCTGCACCACGTCCCGCGCACACAAAAGGCTTACCGCCCGCAACATAAACCACCAGGTCAACTAAAAACGCGCAGGAGCGCAGCAACAAAAATCCACCCAGCCTGCCGACCAAACGCATTCCGCACCACGCCTCCGCGCGCAACACAACCGCCAGCTCAACTAAAAACACGCAGGGACGCAGCAACAAAAATCCTGCCCAGCATTCCAGCCAAACGCATTCCACACCACGACCCCGCGCGCACAAAGCTCCCCGCCGACAACACAGCCGCCATGTCAACTAAAAACGCGCAGAGGGCACAGCAGCAAAAATCCGCCCGGCCTTCCGACCAAACGCATTCCGCTCCACGTCCCGCGCGCAAAACTCCCCGCCGACAACACAACCGCCATGTCAACTAAACGCGTAGGAGGACGCAGCAACAAAAATCCGCCCGGCCTTCCAGCAAAGTTCACCCGTCAACCCGTGCCCGCGCGCACATTTGCCAATGCAAATGTGCGGCTGGCGGCCATCAAACTTAAATCCTCCCGGAAAACTTTATCCGCTAGATCGTCCCCGCGCTTCATTTTATTCTCCGACAACCATTACCTTTCGCGTTTCATCAATGCCTTTGCCGAATACGCGGATAAAGTATAATCCCCGCGCGACCGGTTTTCCGCCGGAGCTGTGGCCGTCCCACGAAAAATACTGCCGGCCGCCGTCGCTTTGGCCGTGATGCAGGTAGCGTACAACGTCGCCGTCGAGCGTCATCACAATGACGTCGAGGTCGCCGCTGCCGCTTGTTTCTACTTCTATCATCACTTTGCCGCCGCCCGTCCGGTCGATTACGTTCCCCTGAATGCTCACGCCGCCGCGCTGCCGGATGCGTTCGCGCAAATTGAACGACCAGAGGTCGATGCCGCTCAAGTCGCCGCCGCTGCGTAAGCGGAGCGCAAATAACGGATCCGGCCTTCCCGAGTAGGCGCTGCCGTCCCATTCCGGGCTGTGCACGATGGTAAGCGCCTTGCCCTCCCTGTCCGCAAGGCCGAATAAGAAGACAATTTGGTCGCCCGATTTCCAGTCGGCCCCCTTCATTCCCTTCCCGACAGAGCCTTCATACGGCAGCGTGAACGAGAACGGTTTTCCGTCGCCCTTATATGCCGAGCGGCTTTGCAGCACGGACTGCGTATTCGCATTGACCGATCCGGCCAATGCCGGAAACGGAGACACCGGTTGCTCAAAACTTTTCGCCGGAAGCCATATCCGCCAATCGGCAACATCGCTTTTATTCCGATTATAATTTTCGGACACCGCATTCGGCTCCAACTTGCTCACAACATCGAAATGCGCTTCGACCTGCCGGTTCACCTTGTCCCCGTCCGCCGCGCCGGTCCGCATCTGCGCATAGATGAAAATATCCTGCTCCGTCATCAGCGTGCTTTCCCGACCGGCATCCGCATCCCAATTCCGAACCGCAAGCCCATGGCTCAAATCCGCAGATTCGGCGGAAGAAGGCGCCTGCCGGCCGTCGTAGGCGTACACCGCCTCAACCGCATTGACCGCAAAATCGCTGAGCGCATGTGCGCTATAACGCGGAAGGTAGTTGCCCAAATCATCCCGTATTTCCGAAACATAGGCGCCCAACAGCCCCGATACCGGATCCTCCGACGGCGTTTCTACATAACACTGCACGTAGGTTTTCAGCATATCCTGCAGCGAGATTGGACGATTCAGCGTTACGATGATGCCCGTTTGCGTTTCCGACCGGAATTTAAGCCGCGATGCCGTAGCCTTTAAGTCCCGTACGGTATACGGCGCCGCATTTTCCACAAAACGGAGCGAGCGATACATCTTGCCAACATTCGATTCCTTCAGCTGCTTATTAAAGACGATGTACAGCTCCTTAAAGACGCCCTCAGATTTCTCGCCATCCCGAACCGCGCCGACCGTCATGGCGAAACTCGGCGGCGTCCGGTCGACCGTGTGAATCTTCTGCCCTTTCATGCGGTTGCCCGCAAGGTCGGTGATGCAGCCGCCTTCATCGTAGGCGACCGCAAGCACGCTCTTAAACGGCAGGCTGCTGTCAGCAAGCGTTACCGAAAAATACAAACCGTCGTGCGCCGTCATCGTGCGGCGTGCAGAGCCTTCCGCCGGAAGGAAAATCGGACTTTTTGCGCCCGTAACGATTTCCTCCCGACACGGAATGTCAGGCGCGCTTTCCTTTCCGAGCGCATATTTGAAATGCGGCGCCTTGTTATACAGCGTCGAATAGCGAATGCCGCCCGCCGTGCGCCGCGCTCCTGCGGCAAACGGCCGCGATCCGCCGAACACGTCCGCGCCGTACGCATCGTTTACGACGAGCGTCTTTCCGCCGTCTTTCGACCAGCCGAATTTTATGTGCCAGCCGGCATCGTTTTGCGCATTGTCGAACACGTGGAACTCCACGCGCTCAAGTCCGGACGCGCCCGCCGATGCATTTCCGACCGCCTCAAACGCGCCCGTATCCTTTCCGCTCAACGTCGCAAACACCGGCGGAAGCACATCCCACGAACCGTACACGCCTTCCGCGCGCGCGTTGACTTGCAGAGACGGCAGGCGGTGATTCGCCGCGCCCGCGCCGTCAACGCCGTTCCCCGCCGCATCGCTGACCGCATTTCCGCCGATCGGCGTTACGCCGCCGCGCGGAGTTTCCGCCTCGTCAATGTAGCCCGCCCAGTTAAAATAGCTTTTGCCGCCGACGGAAACCGTTTTATCCGCAAAACCTGCAATCGAAAGCCGGAGGCGGTGGCTTTCAAACGCCGGAGCCGCCGTCCCGTCCCGGCTGAATTTCCGGTAGAGCGCATGCGCCGTCGCGCTTGACGCCTGCAATGCGCCGTCCTTTATTTCGGCAATTCCCGAAACTTTCAGCGGAGCCTTCCCGCTCACTGCGCCGAACGACGCGGAAACCGGAATATTGATCGTCTTCCGCTCGTCCGCCCGGCCGCTCAAAGCAATGGCGCCCGTATTCACCGGCTCCGAATAGCGGAACTCGATAAAGTTATGCGCATCGTACGGCTTTTGCGCATCGGCACCGTAATTCGCCATACTCGCAGAACCCGAAGGAGCGGTATGCGCTTCCTGTCCCGTACACACTTCGATGAGTACCGGAGCGCACCCGTCGCGCACGTCCGTAAACGAAGCTGCCGCCGCGCCGCCTTCCAATCCGATTCCGTAATTTACGCACATCGTGTGCCCGGCCGCCGCCGTAAAAACGCCCTCCAAGAAAGACAAATCAACCTTCACATCCCGATGCCGCCCGCTGCGGTCGGTACTGTCGGAAGGATTGGTCGAATCCTCTCCGCGATACGCAAACGTACCGGTCGCATCCGTATTCCACGTGCCGCCGCTCGTCTTTATCTTCAGGTAAAAACCGTCCGCAGCCGGAATATCCCGATTGGCGAGCGGCTTTGCGCAGTCCGCATCCGCATACGCGATCTCCCCCATCGAAAGCGCGCCGCCGTTGTACCATACGCCGCCGTTTTTCAGCGCGCTCCCGCCGAATGCAAGAGCGGCCGCAATTTCGCCGTTGGAGTTTTCCACGTCCGCATCGAATTGCACGTAAACGACATCATCGTAGACGGTACGGGCTGCCGTAAGCTTCGGCACGGCAAACTGCCACTTGGCGTTTCCGCCCCCGTCCGTCACATTTTGAATGCGCGCGCCGCCGGCCGCAACCCAATGCGACGCTTTAACGTTCTTCGCCGTCATATTGAATGCGGCCGCATACGGAACGCCCCACTGCCGCTCCGTTACCGCCGGAGACGGGTTGAAAATCGGCTTCGCCGAACCGTTATCCCGAAGCGTCAGCGTAAGCGAAGCGGCATTTAAATCCGCGCCGTTGATGTAAAAATTCCTTCCGACGGTAAACGCTGCGCCGGAAAGATTTTCAAACGACGCGCCGTATGCAGGAGCGAGCGTCAACGTATCCGCCAAAAGCGCGCGCAGGTCGCCTGCAGGCTCCACATAGAAAGCAAAGCGCGTATCCGCCCCGCTGTACCGCGGATCGTCGGCATTGTACGCCGCTCCCCAAACGGCAAAATCCTCCGCAGCGGTAATCTTCCGCCCGCCGACAAAAAATTTCCCTCTATAAAAGTAAAAGCTCCGGCAGCTCAGCGCGGAACCGAGCGTCACTTTGATCCCATCCGCCGCGCATCCGGCGTATAAATCCGTCGTCTCCGCATCGAGCGAGATGCCGTCGCCCCCCGCCGACCAAACGCCGTCCGCTCCGGCCATAAACCGCACGCCGCGCGACGCTTTAAACCGCTGCGTCCCGCCGGTTACAAAGCCGCCACCTTTGATCTCCACGTAGCTCCGGAACGTTTCGACCGAAAGCGCGTGCGATCCGTTGTCTTTAACCAATGCATGAAAGCGGATCACGCCGCCGTCGTCCGCATCCGAAGCGCGGAGCTCCGTGTCCGCGCCGAGCGCTACCGCGCCCTTGTACTCCTGCACGCCCGTCGTTTTGATTGCCCCGCCGTTTATCGCGCTTTCGCCCGTGCCCGTCGTAAGAGAGGCAAGCGCAGCCGTACCGCCGACGATCCCGCCGAACGTTTGCGCCGTTCCTCCTGTCATCGTCAACGCCTTTGCGCCGTCAACCGTTTTCTCGAATGTTACGAGCGAGCCCATAAGCGCTGCGTCCGCGCCGAGTGTCACAGCTCCCTTATATGACTGCACGCCCGTCGTTTTGATTACCCCGCCGTTGAGCGCGCTCACACCCGTGCCCGTCGTAAGAGAGGTAAGCGCGGTCGCCCCGCCGACGATCCCGCCGAACGTTTGGGCTGTCGCTCCTGCCAGCGTCAACGCCTTTACGCCGTCGACCGTTTTCTCGAACGTTACGAGCGAGCCGGTAAGCGTTGCGTCCGCGCCGAGCGTCACCGCGCCCTTATACGACTGCGTTCCCGTCGTTTTGATTACCCCGCCGTTTATCGCGCTCACGCCCGCGCCCGTCGTAAGAGAGGTGAGCGCAGTCGTGCCGCCGACAATTCCGCTGAACGTTTGCGCCGTTGCTCCTGCCAGCGTCAACGCCTTTACGCCGTCGACCGTTTTCTCGAACGTTACGAGCGAGCCGGTAAGCGTTGCGTCCGCGCCGAGCGTCACCGCGCCCTTATACGACTGCGTTCCCGTCGTTTTGATTACCCCGCCGTTTATCGCGCTCACGCCCGCGCCCGTCGTAAGAGAGGTGAGCGCAGTCGTGCCGCCGACGATCCCGCCGAACGTTTGGGCTGTCGCCCCCGCCAGCGTCAACGCCTTCGCCCCGTCAACCGTTTTCGCAAATGTTACCAAAGTTGCCGTAAGCGTTGCGTCCCGCGCAAGGCGAACGGAGCCGCCGTACCGCTGCGCGCCCGTCGTCTTCATGCGCGCCGTATTGATGGTCGTCTGCGTTTCCGCGCCCGTCGTAAGAGTCGAAAGCCCCTTTGCGCCGAAGCCCGCGTCCCCCTTGAATTCCGGCCGAGCCTTGCCCGTAACCGTCAGCGCATATTCCGCAGCGCCGATGCTGTCCACCGTGCCTTCAAAGGTAACCGGAGCGGCGTTCACCGTCTCGATCGTCGCGTTTTTGCCGAGCGCCGTTGCCCCCGCGTATGTCTGCGCGCCCGCCGTTTTGATGAGCCCGCCGTTGAGCGTGCTGACTCCCGCGCCCGTCGTAAGGGAGGCCGGCGGATTCGCACCGCCGACAATCCCGCCGAACGTTTGCGCCGTTGCTCCCGTAAGCGTCAACGCCTTCGCACCGTCGACTGTTTTCTCGAATGTTACGAGCGAGCCCGTAAGCGTTGCGTCAGCTCCGAGCGTCACCGCGCCCTTATACGCCTGCGCGCCCGACGTTCTGATTGCCCCGCCGTTGAGCGCACTGATGCCCGTACCCGTCGTAAGGGACGTAAGCGGATTCGTGCCGCCGACCGCCCCGCCGAACGTTTGCGCCGTTGCCCCCGCCATCGTCAACGCCTGTGCGCCGTCGACCGTGCCCGCGAACGTTACGAGCAAACCCGTAAGCGTTGCGTCCGCGCCGAGCTGCACCGCGCCCTTATATGCCTGCAT
>CAUTZW010000030.1:0-29902 GCA_963543045.1 uncultured Treponema sp. | reverse complement strand
CGCCGTCGACCGTGCCCGCGAACGTTACGAGCAAACCCGTAAGCGTTGCGTCCGCACCGAGCCGCACCGCGCCCTTGTATGCCTGCATACCCGTTGTCGTAATGAGCCCGCCGTTGAGCGTGCTGACTCCCGTGCCCGTCGTAAGAGATGTGAGCGCAGTCGTGCCGCCGACAACTCCGCCGAACGTTTGCGCCGTCGCACCGCCGAGCGTCAACGCTTTTGCGCCGTCAACCGCACCCGCGAACGTTACGAGCGAACCCGTAAGCGTTGCGTCCGCGCCGAGCTGCACCGCGCCCTTATATGCCTGCATACCCGTTGTTGTAATGAGCCCGCCGTTGAGCGTGCTGACTCCCGTGCCCGTCGTAAGCGACGCGAGCGGATTCGTGCCGCCGACAATCCCGCCAAACGTTTGCGCCGTTGCTCCCGCCATCGTCAATGCTTTTGCGCCGTCAACCGTACCCGTAAACGTTACGCGCGAGCCCGTAAGCGTTGCGTCCGCGCCGAGTTCGACCCGCCCGCCGTACGTCTGCACGCCCGAAGTCTTAATGAGCCCGCCGTTTATCGCGCTCGCACCCGTGCCCGTCGTAAGCGACGCAAGCGGAGCTGTGCCGCCGACCGCCCCGCCGAACGTTTGCGGCGTCGTTCCCGCAATCGTTAATGCCTTTGCGCCGTTAACCGTACCCGCAAACCTTACGAGCGAGCCCGTAAGCGTTGCATCAGCTCCGAGTTCGACCCGCCCGCCGTACGTCTGTGCGCCCGTCGTCTCAACGCTGCCGCCGCTCAGCTGCACCGCGGCCGTCGCCGCCATTGCCGACGCATCCAGTTCGTCCGCACGAACAGCGCGGCTGAACGTCATCTTTCCAGCGCCGGTTTTCGTCACTTTCAAAGCGCGGTACGCGTACGGGGCCGGAGCCGGCGGCATCGTTACCGCAAGCGCATCGCTTCCGTCCACAGTCCCGTAGTATTCGATGGCCGATGCCGCCGCGTGCGTAACGCTATTGGAATCCGATACCAAAACGGGCAGCGTCGCGCCCGTTTGATTGCCGTACAGGGCGACCGTTCCCTCATTTGTAATCGCCTTTGCACTATGAATCTTACACGCGCCGAGCCCGATGCGCTTACCGGCCTTTACCGTCAGCGACTGCAACTGCAGCACGCTCGTAGCGGGAGAGCCGATGCCGTTTCCGAGATCAAGATCATGCCCGCCGTCAGCCGTATCGATGACGATGGCGTCGGTGTGTCCCGTATAGTGCGGGCCGCTATCCAGTTCAACGTCGCCGCTGTCGGCATACCGCCAGTTGCCCTTTTGCGTCCACTCCGTGTCGACCGTTCCCCGCCACACAAACTCGTAGGAAAACCAATCATCCGTCGACGGAGGATTGTACTGATCATCTTTCGCATGAGCCAAAAGCTGCGGCAGCTTGAGCGGATGCCCCGCCGTCCCCGCACCATCGACTGATTTTGAATCTTTAATCGTTACAAAGGAAAAGTTTTTGTATTTCGGTTTATTCGGAAAATGCACGTTCCATGTGCCCGTCCCCAGCGCTTCAAGCGTCAGCCGGTTCGTCCCATCCTTTCCCTTAAAATCGATGTCCGACGCCCCGAACGCATTTTTAATAGTCTGCGTCTTTCCGCCTTCAAACTTTACGGAAGTCGCAGCGGCCGCCTGAGAATTGTCTATTCTAAAGGAAGAAAATGTGTTTCCGCCTTTGATTTCGGCATTGCCTTTGAGCAAAAGGCGCGCATCGGGCGTAAAACCGCCGTCGAACTTTGCGAGCGCGCCCGTTTCCGCCGTTACCCCGTGCGCGCCCGTCGAAACCGCGCCGCCATACGTTTGCGCGCCCGTCGTTTTGACAAGCCCGCCGTTGAGCGCGCTCGCACCCGTGCCCGTTGTAAGAGACGCAAGCGGAGTTGCGCCGCCGACTTCCCCGCCGAACGTTTGCGGAGCCGCGCCGGAAACCGTCAGGGACTTCGGCCCGTCAAGCGTTTTGGCGAACGTTACCGCCGATGCCGTAACCGTTGTATCCGCCGTAAGCGCCGCCGCCCCGCCGTAGTTTTGCGCCCCGCTCGTTTTGATTGCCGCCGTATTGACGGTAGTTTTTGTGTCCGCGCCCGTCGTAAGAGCGGCAAGCCCCTTTACGCCCGTGCCGACTTCTCCGGCAAACTCCGGCATCGCCTTCCCTTCGATGGTGAGCGTATATTCGTCCGTGCCGCCGCTTTTGCTGTTCACCGTACCGCCGAACCGTACGGCCGCGGCGCTTTCCGCCTCGATTGTCGTATTTTTGCCGAGCTCGACCGCACCGCCGTAGCGTTGCGCGCCCGCCGTTTTGACGCTGCCGCCGTTGATCGCGCTCAAACCCGCGCCCGTCGTAAGAGACGCGAGCCGAACCGTGCCGCCGACTTCCCCGCCGAACGTTTGCAAAGCCGCGCCGGAAACCGTCAAAGCCTTCGGCCCGTCAAGCGTTTTGGCGAACGTTACCGCCGACGCCGTAACCGTCGCGTCCGCCGTAAGCGCCGCCGTCCCGCCGTAGCTTTGTGCGCCGGTCGTTTTGATTGCCGCCGTATTGACGGTAGTCTTTGTGTCCGCGCCCGTCGTAAGAGCGGCAAGCCCCTTTGCGCCCGTGCCGACTTCTCCGGCAAACTCCGGCTTCGCCTTGCCTCCGATGGTGAGCGTATGTTCATTCGTGCCGGAGCCGAAGCTGTTCACCGTTCCGCTGAACGTTACGACCGCTTCGTTTACCGTTTCGATTACCGTATCCGCGCCGAGTTCGACCGCGCCGCCGTATTTTTGCGTATCCGCAGTCTTAATCCTGCCGCCGTTGATTTGAGACAATCCCGTGCCCGTCGTAAGCGACGTGAGCGCAGTCGTCCCGCCGACGATTCCGCCGAAGGTTTGCGCCGTATGTCCTTCAACCGTCAGTGCAAACGGCCCGTCAAGCGTTTTTGCGAACGTTACCGAATCGGCCGTCGCGGTAAGCGTTGCGTTCTCCGCAAGCTCCACCGCCCCGCCGTAGCGTTGCGCCCCGCTCGTATTGATGCGCTCGGTATTGATGCGCGTCTCCAAATCCGCGTTCACGGTAAGAGCGGCAAGCCCCTTTGCGCCCGTGCCGACTTCTCCGGCAAACTCCGGCTTCGCCTTGCCTCCGATGGTGAGCGTATGTTCATTCGTGCCGGAGCCGAAGCTGTTCACCGTTCCGCTGAACGTTACGACCGCTTCGTTTACCGTTTCGATTACCGTATCCGCGCCGAGTTCGACCGCGCCGCCGTATTTTTGCGTATCCGCAGTCTTAATCCTGCCGCCGTTGATTTGAGACAATCCCGTGCCCGTCGTAAGCGACGTGAGCGCAGTCGTCCCGCCGACGATTCCGCCGAAGGTTTGCGCCGTTGCATCCGCCATTGTCAAGGCCTTTGCGCCGTCAACCGCACCCGCGAACGTTACGAGCGAGCCCGTAAGCGTTGCGTCCGCGCCGAGCGTTACCGCGCCCGTGTATTCCTGCGCGCCCGTTGTCGTAACGCTGCCGCCGTTGATTTGAGACAATCCCGTGCCCGTCGTAAGCGACGTGAGCGCAGTCGTCCCGCCGACAATCCCGCCGAACGTCTGTGCCGTTGCCCCGCCGAGCGTCAACGTCTTTGCGCCGTCAACCGTACCCGTAAACGTTACGAGCGAGCCCGTAAGCGTTGCGTCCGCGCCGAGTTCTACCCGCCCGCCGTACGTTTGCGCGCCCGTTGTCGTAATGAGCCCGCCGTTGAGCGTGCTGACTCCTGTGCCCGTCGTAAGCGACGTGAGCGGATTCGTCCCGCCGACCGTCCCGCCGAATGTATGCGGCGTCGCTCCTGCAATCGTTAATGCCTTTGCGCCGTTAACCGTACCCGCAAACGTTAATGCCGACGCCGTAAGCGTTGCGTTCGCGCCGAGTTCGACCGGCCCGCCGTACGTCTGCGCGCCCGTCGTCGTAACGCTGCCGCCGCTCAGCTGCACCACCGTCGTTTCCGGCATCGCCGACGCATCCAGTTCGTCCGCAGTAACGGCATGAGTAAAGGTCATCGTTGCGCTGTCGGTTTTCGTCACCTTCAAAGCGCGGTACGCGTACGGAGCTGAAGTTGACGGCATCGTCGCCGCAAGCACATCGCTGCCGTTCATGTCTCCGTAGTATTCGATGGCCGATCCCGCCGCGTGCGTAACGCTATTGGCGGCAACCGATTCCAAAACGGGCAGCGTCGCACCCGCTTGATTGCCGTACAGGGCGACCGTTCCCTCATTTGAAATCGCCCTTGTAGCATGAATCTTACACGCGCCGAGCTTGATGCGCTTACCGTCCTTTATCGTCAGCGACTGCAATTCCAGTACGCTCGTAACGGAAGAGCCGATGCCGTTTCCGAGCTCAAGGTCGTGCCCGCCGTCAGCCGTATCGATGACGATATCGTCGCTGTGCCCCGTATAGTGCGGGAGGCCGTCCGGTTCAATGTCGGAGCCGTCGGCAACATGCTTCCAGTTGCTCTTTTCTGTCCACGCCGAGCTACTCCCACCCCGCCACACAAACTCGTAGGAAAACCAATCTTCCGTCGACGGAGGATTGTACGAATTATCTTTTATATGTTTTGCAATCGGCAGCAGCTTGAGCGGATACGCCGCCTCCGTTCCCGCGTTTACCTTGACGGATTTTGAATCCTTAACCGTTACAAAGGAAAAGTTTCCGTATTTCGGTTTATTCGGAAAGTACACTTTCCATTTGGCCGTCCCCGGCCCCAGCGCTTCAAGCGTCAGCCGGCGCGCATCGTCTTTTCCTCTAAAGTCGAGTGCCCCATCTCCGAACGCATTTTTAATAGTCTGCGTCTTTCCGCGCTCAAACTTTACGGAAGTGGCAACGGATGCCTGAGAATTATCCACTTTAAAGGAATCGAATGTATTATCGCCTTTAATTTCGCCGTCGCCTTTGAGCAAAAGACGCGCGCCGGGCGCAAAACCGCCGTCGAACTTCGCAGGCGTGCCCGTTTCCACCGTCAATTCATGTGCGCCCGTCGTAATCTTCCCGCCGAACGTTACAAGAGCGCTGCCGGTGTTCTTGACGGTAGACGGAGCTGCAAGCGACACCGTTGCCGCCGTGTTTTCAAAGAGCAGGGCGTGCCCTTCCCCGCTGAGGGTGCAGCCAGTCCCATCCGCGCCGAGCGTTACCCCGCCTCCCTGACGCTTCATGCCGCCGGTAAACGTACAATCTCCCGCCAGCGTCACCATATGGGAACTTTGAAAAATCGTCTGATTTGCAAATGAAAAGTTCGCTCCGCTTTTAAAAGCAAGCGCGCCGCTTAATCCCCTGTCCTCAAAAGAACGATCGACCGTAGCCTTTTTTTCAAAAGTCAGCTGTCCTCCGCTCTTATGCTTGAGAGTTTTTACTGCAACGGGAGCTTTTACCGTTACGTCGCCCGTCGTAGTCCAAAACTCAGCGGCCTTCAGTGTACCGGTGGACTCTTCAACCGTTATCCCCCCGCCGCTATTTTTGAATTCGAGTATGTGAAATTCGGTATCGGCCGGATTTACCTTCAGTTTCTGCGCGGCCGAACCGTTCAAAGAGACCCCTTTACCGTTTGCATTAAATGATCCCTTTGAAAAATCAACATTGCCTTTGAATTGAATCCAGTCTATCTTAGCGCTCGGGTTAGTCGCAAGTGTTCCGTGACCGCTGTAATTGCCCTCTACAATAAAATTTTTCTTGTTATGATGCCCAACACTAATGGTTAATGTTCCGTTGTTTACCAGATTTTTTAGAATCGTTACATTATCGGTAAAACCGATGGTCAGCGAACAGCCTTCGGCAATTTCAACATTACCGAAGGAGATGAGGTTGGCCATCTCACATATTGCCGTACCGGGCGACGGAGCAGACGGACTGACAAATTTGAGAATGCCGTTTCTTTCCTTAGGCACATTATCCGGCGCCGGCAAATCCACCGGCCCATCCCTACCGATAATATCCGCGAAACCTACACACTGCAATTTTGACAGGCTTAAGGTACCTGCTACCAAGTGAATCTGCCAGTCCTGGTCAATTCTAAGCGATTTAGCGGCAGCATCCTTTGTTATCTTAATCGCTTTAGAAGAGCTGCCGGCATCAATTACCACGTCATCAGCGGCGGTCGGTATCTGTTTCGGATTCCAGTTTTCTTTATTGTGCCAGTCATAGAATTGGCCGGACGGCCCGCCGGCCCGCCCGCCAGCGCCTGTCCAACGAATGGGAATCGCAAAGGCTGCATTGCAGAATAAGAGTGCGCAGAGCGCAGCGCGGAACGCACCGGCTTTGTAAACGGATGAATGTATAAACACGGCAAACCTCGTAGAGCGAAAGAATTGTGATGAATCAGGATATCAGCGCCGGTTCGGGAATGCGCTACCGGTTCCCGTGCCGACATTCTTTGATTATACCGCGCAAAAAGTGAAGGCTCAAGAAAAATGCAGCCGAGCGGTAAAAACAGCGGCACGCCTGCACCCAAAAGCGCACCCCACACGACAACAGCACGCATCATCGGCGCAGCATTTCCCCGTCCGCTTCAAGTTTGCCCTACGGCAAATTTGCCAAAAGACCATTCAACCCGCCTGAAAACACTCCTCCGCGTCCCGTTTCTCCGTCCACCACGCCCGACGGCAAGTTGACAAGTTTTGAGACTTCAAAACGTGCAGCGGATGGTAGATCGGTTGCGTCCTTCACGTCCCGTTTCTCCGTCCGCCGCACTACGGCAAGCTGAACAAGTTTTGAGACTTCAAAACTTGTAGCGGACGGCAGACCGGTTACGTCTTTCACATCCCGTTACCCCGTCCGCCGCGCCCGACGGCAGCTTGCACAAGTTTTGAGACTTCGAAACGTACAGCGGATGGGAGACCGATTATATCTTTCACGTCTCGTTTCTCCTTCACCACGCCCGACGACAAGTTGACAAGTTTTGAGACTTCAAAACTTGTAGCGGACGGCAGACCGGTTACGTCTTTCACGTCTCGTTTCCCCGTCCGTCGCGCACTACGGCAAGTTGAGCAAGTTTCGAGACCTCAAAACTTGCAGCGGACGGGAGACCGGTTGCGTCTTTCATGTCTCGTTACCCCGTCTGCCGCCCTCCATAGCCTGCACGCGTTTCGACACTTCAAAACTTGCAGCTGGCGGGAGATCGGTTGCGTCTTTCACGTCTCGTTTCCCCGTCTGCCGCACCCGGCGGCAAGTTAACAGCTTTTGAGACTTCGAAACTTGCAGCGGACGGGAGATTGGTTGCGTCTTTCACGTCACGTTTTCCCGTCCGCCGCGCCCGACGGCAAGCTGACAAGTTTTGAGACTTCAAAACTTGTAGCGGACGGGAGACAGGTTACGTCCTGCAAGTCCCGTTTCTCCGTCCTCCGCGCATTGAGGCTTATGAGTAATAATATCGATATAATTTTATCATATCGCTGTAAGTGGCTTTCCGATTTTATAGCTACTTGCATTGAAATATAACTGAAAATCCGCTATCTTCCCCGCATGGCTTACAGCAACGACTTAAGACTCCGAGTAGTCGAATATGTAGAAAACGGGCACACGCTGGCGCAAGCCGCGGAGCTATTCAAAGTGCATATCGGGACAGTCATCGCATGGCGCAAGCGATACAGGGCAACCGGCAATGTAGAAAGGAAAGTCCGGCGGCCGGTTAATAAGAAGATCATCCCGGAAAAGCTCGCCGAATATGTACAAGAGCATCCCGACGCCTACCTCAAAGAAATCGCGGAAGTATTCGGCTGCTGCCCATCGTCAGTGCTGAAACGCCTCCGCAAACTCGGCATCACGAGAAAAAAGAGCAGAATCCCGAGAAAATAGCGGCACATTTGAGGCAAATTAAAGATATTCCCAAAGAAAATCTCGTGTATATCGATGAAATCGGCGTCGAAACACAGATGTTGCCGATGTGCCCGAAGCCCTCGAGGGAAACGGGTCAATATGCGCATCAGCGGCAAGCGTCGTGCACGAATCGGCCTTGCCGCGGCTCAATGCGAAAGCAAATTAAACATCCCTATATACCTAAGTGCGGTTCCGTATCTGAGACGCTTGATGTGATTTTGTAATAAAAGTGGTTATATCTGTCTTTCCATACGGTAATCATGAAGAGCTACTACTTTTTAAAAACTATTGACAGAAAAATGCGGTCGAGCGGCAAAAACGGCGGCAGCCTGCACAAAAAGCGCACCCAGCACGCCAAGATAACTTTTACGCAATTTGCTACATGGCAAACTTGCAGCGGACGTGGTACCGGTTACGTCCTTCACGTCACGTTTCTCCGTCCACCTCCCGACGGCAAGTTGACAAGTTTTGAGGCTTCAAAACTTGCAGCGGACGGGAGACCGGTTACGTCCTTCATGTCCCGTTTCTCCGTCCGCCGTGTCCTTTTAATCCAGCGTGTATGCCATCGCAAAACGGAGCGTCAGCGCGGTCAAGCCGTCCGGCAAGGGCTTAAAGGGGGCGGCTTTCCGGACGGCGGCAATGCTTGCTTCGTTTAAGAGCGCGGAGGCCGACGAAGCAACCACCTGCACCGATTCAACTTTACCGTCCGGCTGCAGCACGACCGAAAGCTCCACCGTGCCTTCTTGTCCGCGCGCACGGGCGGCGGCGGGATAAATCTTTTTTGCGGCGATGCGCCTCAGCACGTAGGCGCGGTAGGAAGAGAGTGCGGCGTTATCGGGAATGCCGTTTGCAGCGGCCGTATCGCCTGCATCGCTTTCTCCGCCTTCTGGGCCGTCCTCCGCTTCCGCCACCGAATCGTCTTCCGTGTCGGCGGCATCTTCCGGCGGCAGCTCCGGTTCTTCGTTTTTTTCGGGAATTGCGGATTTTTCCGGAACGGGCGTATCGAGCGGCTTTTGTTTTTCGACGGGTTTGGGTGCAGCTTTGGTTTGCTTTTTTACCGGCCGGGCTTTTTTTATCACGGTTACGTTAGAAATCGCCGCATTCGCCTCCGTTTGCTGCCGGTGAGCGGATTTAATTTCCGGAAACTGCAAAAACAGCAGCGCGCAGAACAGCGCGACGGTAATGAGTCCGGAACTAATCCAGCGGATCATGCACGATTCCTATTCTGCTGATGCCGGCGTTTTTGATTTTCGACAAAACTTGCACGGCGCGCTCAAAATCGACCGTCCGGCCGCATTCAAGCGACAGCGCTGTTTCAGGATTGCCGCGCGCGCGTTCGGCAAGAACCGCCTCAAGCTCTTCCATAGAGAGGGCAACGCCGTCAAGCTCCATCGAATCCTCATTTACCGCAAGCGTAAGCGGCGCGCCCTTTTCGTGCTGAGCGGAATCCGCGCGCGGCAAATCGAGCGGCAGCGCATTCTTCTTAAACTGCGTCGAAACCATAAAAAATATCAGCAAAATGAATATCACATCGATGAGCGAGGTGATATTGACCGCAAGCTCTTCTTCTCCGCCGTTTTTAAGCGATGCAAAATCAAGCACGCCCCGCCCCCTCCGTCTCCTCTCCCGCCTCCGCACTTTCCGTGCACAGACTCATCGCAAGCAGCCGCTTTTCGATGATGCGCCGGAAGGTTCGGTAGCAAAAAAGCGCCGGAATAGAAATAATCATCCCGAATGCCGTCGTCAGCATCGCTTCCCAGATGCCGCCGCTCAAATCCTGAATATTGACCGCAGCCCCCAGCGACGCCATTTTTGAAAACGAGCCGATGAGACCGGTAACTGTTCCCAAAAGTCCCACCGACGGCGCAACTGCACTGATAAAGTTCAGCAGCCACAGCCCGCGGTTCATCTCGTAATAAATAAGCGCCCCTTCCTTTTCGAGGAGCGCGCGTTTTTCCGCCGCAGCGCAGCCGGAGCACTCCGCCGCCTTTTTTTGCAGCCGCCGCACCACATCGGCGCGCGAACCTTTCCGCGTCTGAAAAAAATAAATGGAACGCTCAAGGCACTGGCAAAAACAAAAACACATAATAAACGTAAGCGCCCAGTTGAGCGGGCCGCCCAAATTGATTAACTGAATGATTTTCATATTCCACCCTTCGCTAACATTTTCTTCCTATTTATAACAAAGAATTCCGGACGCACGGCGAGCGGATGTTTTTATATCGGCGGCCGGTCGGTTAATTCGTGAAAGTTACCCTAAGGTAACTGCTATAAAAACCTCTGTCAAGCGACATGCTCTTCCGGCTTCAGGGCAGGGAATGCGGAGCTGAATTGCGGTGAAATGCCGGAGGAAATAAAAAACGCCGACAGAGTTCCCCCTGTCGGCGCCTTTAATGCGTCCGGTACAATGAGCGGCGTACGCTCAACAAAGCTGCGCCGGATTAAAACCGCTCCGCCTTGCCGCTTTTCCGGTACAAGGCAGCCCCGCCGCTGCGCTCCGTCGGCGTGTGAAAATTCGGGCGGCTGCGCTTTCCCCGAAACGAACGCTCGCTGCGGCCGTCAAAATCTGTGCGGCCGTTGAAAAAACGTCTCGATTCAAAGCCGCGCCGCTTGTCGCGGTAACCGCCGCCGAACCCGTCCGCTCGTCCGCGCCGGCCGCCTCCCATACCGTCCGCACTTTTCGTATCGATATGCATGTGCGGCACCGTACCGCCGCGGTTTGCCAGTTCCAGCGCGCGCCGCGCTGCTTCCTTCGGCAAGCTGACAATCGTAAAGTTCGCTGACATATCGATTTTATCGACTTGCCGCTCCGGGATATGCAAAAGGTCGCTGAAAAAATCGGCAACGGAACGCGGATTATAGCCGTCCCGCCGTCCAATCTGCACGTAAATGCGCGTCTGGTCGGATGCGGGCGCCCCTCCGCCGCTTTGAATCTTCCCATAGCGCGCCTTGTCAAGCTGCTCGCCGTAGACGACGGACAGCACCGACGCGAGCATCGCCTCCGCGTCCGCATACGCGCACAGCTCTTTAGCCATATCCGAAAAGACCGCAGGAGCCTTCTTCGGCAAAACAGCTGCCGATTCGGAACGTTCTGCGCCTTCGATTCCGCTATCCGCGTGTTCGTCCGCCGCGCATTCGGCATTTTCAGTAGCCAGTACGCCTGCATTCAGCCCCAATTTTTCCTTCAACTCGGTAAACAGGCGGCTCCGCTTTTTTTCAAGCACGGCCGCGATTGCCGGGATCTCTTCTTCCTTCATCTCGCCCTTGCTCGCTTTCTTGACCGCCCGCTGCAAAAAGCCGAGCTTGCGCCGTTCATTCGGCGCGACAAAGGTTACCGCAATGCCCGCCGATCCCGCCCGGCCGGTACGCCCGATGCGGTGCACGTAGGTCGCCCCGTCAAACGGCATCGAATAATTGACCACGTGGCTCAGCCCCGTAATATCGATGCCGCGCGCCGCAACGTCGGTCGCAACAAGAATGCGCGTCTTTTTGCTGCGGAAGCGCGCTAAAATCTTTTCCCGCTGGCTTTGCGCAATGTCGCCGTGCAGGGCGGCGGACTGATAGCCCCGCTCATCGAGCAGGCGATTGACAAAATCGGCGTCGTTTTTCGTTTGCGTAAAAACCAGTCCGTAAAAGTCATCTGAAATATCGATGAGGCGAACCAGCGCGTCGATTTTTTCATTGTCGCGGAGCACCCAAAATTTCTGGTCGATGAGCAGCGGTTCGTCAATGACGCCTTCTTCTTCGATAATTTCGTAATCGCCCATAAATTTTCCGGCAATTTTGAGAATCGGCGCCGGCATCGTCGCGCTGAACAACAGGATGCGGCTTGCCGGATTCGCTTGCTCGAAAATCGCTTCAATGTCGTCGATAAAGCCCATGTCGAGCATTTCATCGCCCTCATCGAGAATGAAATAGTCGATTTGGCTAATGTCGAGCGTTCCCCGCTCCAAGTGATCCTGCACGCGCCCCGGCGTCCCGACGACAATCTCCGCGCCGCGCTTCAAATCGCGGATTTGCGTCGCATAGGACGCGCCGCCGTACAGCACGCACGCGCGCGGCGCCTTGCCTTCCGTAAATGACTGCATTTCCGTGCAGGTTTGAATGGCAAGCTCCCGCGTCGGCTCAAGCACAAGCGCACGGACGGCACCGACATTATCGCGGATCCGCTGAATGATCGGCAGCCCGAATGCCGCAGTTTTGCCCGTTCCCGTTCGCGCGCGCGCAATCATGTTCGCATCGCCGTTCAACAGGCGGGGAATGGCAAGCGTTTGAATCGGCGACGGCACTTTAAAGCCCTTGCGCTCAACGGCCGCCAGCGTTTTTGCGTCTAAACCCAAATCCGCAAATGAAATGCCGTCATCGGCACTTTCTTCAATACCGTCACCGCCTTCGGCACGCTGCTCCTCAATGACAAGATCATCGGGAATATTGTTCTCTTCTAAATCCATAATTTTTCCAAAAAGCTATTGATTGCCGTAAATTAAAGAAAACCGTTGAGCCGGAAGCTCCGGCAGTCCATTTCAGATTCCACGTAATTTTAAAATTTGCGCTTTTACAAATTCATACGGCATAAAAAGGTAGTGTTTGCAGGATAATAGAGGAAAACGCATCGAAATGCAAGCATTGCAGAATCTGCAAAAAACGATAGGAAAGCGCACGCTGGCGGAAGCGCCGCATAGAAAAACGGGCGCGCAGGCAATCCGCCGAACACTGCGCTCCGATACAACAACGCCCGCCGAAAAGCGGGCGTTATGCAATTGATTACCAGCGGTAATGGGCGAAAGCTTTATTTGCCTCAGCCATTTTGTGGGTGTCTTCCTTCTTCTTAAACGCGGAGCCCGTGCTGTTGAACGCATCGAGCAACTCGGAAGAAAGCGTATCCGCCATGCCGTGTCCGCTCCGTGAGCGGGCAGCATCGATAATCCAGCGCATCGCAAGCGCTTCGCGGCGGGAGTCGCGGATTTCTACCGGAACCTGATACGTCGCACCTCCGACGCGGCGGGATTTTACTTCAACCACCGGCTTTACGTTATCAAGCGCCTTCAAAAGCACTTCCAGCGGATCCTTATCGGTTTTCGCCTTCAGTTTATCCATCGCCTGATAAACAATCTTCGTGCACGTCGCTTTTTTGCCGTCAAGCATCATGCGCGTTACGAATTTTGAAACAATTTTACTATTATATTTCACGTCCGGTATAATCGGACGGTCGATGGATTTCTTATGTCTTCCCATTTTCTATGCCTCCGATTAAGCTTTCGGCTTCTTTGCGCCGTATTTTGAACGCGCGCGCTTGCGGTCAGCAACGCCGAGCGTATCTTTCGTGCCGCGAATGATGTGGTAGCGCACACCCGGCAAATCCTTGACGCGTCCGCCTCTGATGAGCACAACGGAGTGTTCCTGAAGATTATGACCGATTCCCGGAATGTAAGCGGTAACTTCAATCCCGTTGCTCAAACGAACACGGGCGACTTTCCGCAGCGCCGAATTCGGTTTTTTCGGCGTAACAGTCATAACACGCGTACAAACACCGCGTTTTTGCGGACAAGACTCAAGCGCGGGAGCTTTAGTCCGATTCGCAGCAGTGTGACGCCTTTGATGGATCAATTGATTAATTGTAGGCATCGCCTTTTCTCCTAATTATGTTCCGGACAGCACTCCGGAAGAAATATAGTTCGGCTATCATACCGAATTCAATACGCGAATGCAATCAATATGCGATCTTCTGTTAGGGAAATCAATTTTTGGCTAAATTTTCTAAAATATTCCTGCTGAATGCTGCTCGTGCATATTCTATGAATCCTTTCTCGAGATGGTTTGGAAAAGTCGATAATAGTGCAGCCCTCCACAACTCACTCTAGCTCCCTCCTCCAGCACCTCGCCTATATCCCCGTTAATGCAAATCGCCTGCATCGCAATCACCTCCGGCGCAAAAGCCTCTCCGTAATTGATGCACGCATACACCGCGTTTTGATTGTGCGCGGCTATCCGCTGGAAGGGGTATTTGATAATGCCGGGCGTGTTCGCGCCAACGCCGAGTTCGAGCAGCAGTATCTTTCCGTCCTCAAGCGCGCCGCTTGCAGTCAGGAAGCGTTCATAGCGCGCCTGTGCGGCATACCAGCCCTCGTCCTGCACGAAAGTATCATCCGAGCGCAGATTCATGCTCATCGGCTTTCCGCAGACAGGGCAATGCGGAATCAATTCAGTCGGAATCTTCATACCGCGCTGGCGTTCGTACATTGCCCGCACCGTCTCCTCGTTGTCGTAAGTCGCCGCATGGCAGGGCACGCTGCACTGAAATAAGCCGTAATCGCCCTGCGTGTAAAAAAGCCGCACCTTATCGAAACCCGCTTTTTGGAAACAGTGGTCGACATTCGTAGTCAGCACAAAATAATTTTTCCCGTCCGCCAGTTTGCAAAGATTTTCGTACACCGGTTTGGGCGCATTCGCATACCGATTGACCGCAATATAGCGGCTCCAGTACGCCCAGTACTCCTCCGGCGTCGCATACGGATAAAAACCGCCCGTATACATATCCGAAAAACCGTATTTCACGCGGAAATCCGCAAAATGCTTTTCAAAACGCTCGCCGGAATACGTAAACCCCGCCGATGTCGAAAGCCCCGCGCCCGCCCCAATCAACAGTGCATCGGCTTCCTCAAGCGCCGTTTTCAGCGCCTCAATCTTATGCTCGAGCGCGTCCGCAGGCTCCCGTCCCCTCGCTGCGGTGTAAAATTCCATGTCAGCTCCTTGTCATTCTCTTTTTATGTGGATTTTATACGGGGGTTCCCCTCACTCCGTTCGGGTCGCTACGTCCGCTGTTCCGCTTCCGCTCCATTCCTCCTCTGCGTTCCGGAACGCCTCCGGCGCAGCTCCCATCGCTAACCCGTTTCACCGCTCCCCTCCGGACGGCAAACATTTTCCGTCCGCGTTCAAACGGTAATTTCAATGAGGTTGCCCTCAATCGCAACGATGACGCTTTCGTAATAGCCGTCTCCCGTTGTCCGCGGACCGCTGATAATTTCATAGCCGTCCGCCTTCAGCGCGGCAGTCAGCGCATCGACCGCCTCCCTGCTTCCCGTGCTGAACGCGATATGCGCATAGCCCGTCCGCGAAGCCTCCTTCGGAGAATCGGTCATGTTCGGCTTGTTCATAATCTCAAGACGAGCGCCGTCATCAAACGAAAGAAAATACGAGCGGAAATCCGTTTTCGGATTACGGTACCCGCCGTTCGCCCTCGCCCCAAAATATTTCACAAAAAAATCACGGGTCTCTTCCAGATTGTTCACATACATCGCGATATGTTCGATTTTCATCGCAGCCTCCGTGCATTCAAATGCGTTTCTCTTTTTAATACGCTGTTTTATCTGCCTCGGTAATTTTCCGAATTACCTTGCATGGATTGCCAACGGCAATGACATGGGGCGGAATGCTTTTTATTACAATGCTGCCCGTTCCAATAATCGTATTATCTCCAATCCTCACGCCGACAAGAATTTTTACATCCCCGCCAAGCCATACGTTTTTCCCGATATGAATAGGCTTCCCGCAACATCCTCCGTTTATCCGTTCCTCCGCATCAAGCGCATGATTGACTGCATAGAGCATTATAACCATTGGAAAGGTTTGCTTGTATAAACGCCACAAAGGTTTATAAGAACACTGTGCATATAACATAAGGTCTATTCTCTTTCATTTTTACACTGTAAAAATGAAAGAGGACTTTGCGATTTCTACTGCTTGCTGACAGTAAAACTGTATAATCAGTATAATCATAGTAAAGAAATTAGCGATAGCTTAACTTTAAAAAGGGATATCTTATGAGTGTCTATAGAGTAGGATGCCGGTGGGGAAAGAAACAAGAGGCAACAAATGCCAGAGAAATTCTTGATGTATTTCTGAAGCTAGGAATGGTTTTTGTTGGGGATGAAACTTATAGAGATAATTTTAAAAATGAAGTTAAACTCTGTGATATATTACTTATAAATAGCGGGTGTAGAGTAAAAGCAATTGGTATTGTAAAAAGTAAAGGTTTTACTTTATCAAATTTTGATATTTCAGATATAGATAAGGATGATTTAATTAGCGAAACATATCCTGATTTTGATAATGCAAAAACCTTTTCTACTGGCTGCAAGGCTCTTATTTATAAGTTAAAAGAAAAGGACTATTTAGATATAATCAGAGGCTATACGTTTTCTAAGTGCAATGAATATTCCGAAGAATGTATACGTAATCTAATCTCAAAATATAGCAGGGAGAAAGATATGCTAAATGGAATAAAAGAATATACAAATATTTACGTATGAAAAAAAATGTTATTCTGCAAGGTGCTCCCGGTACAGGTAAAACGTATATTACCGCTTCTCTTGCAATATCTCCTATCAATCCTGCCTTTAAAGATTTTGATAACCATCAAAAAGTTATGGCAGAATATGATAGGCTTCTGATTGATATTGATGATAAATCCCGTGAAATCAAATCCGGCAAAATCGGTTTTGTGACTTTCCATCAGTCATTAGATTACGAAGAGTTTATAGAAGGATTAAAACCTTCTCTTGCTAATGATAATAATATTACATATAAAATTGAAGATGGAATTTTCAAGTTGTTAGCTAATAAAGCAAGGGATATGAAAAATAATAACTTTTCGAAAGCGCATAAAACTTTAATTGAGCATTTGAAAAAGGTAAAAGAAGAAAAACCTAAACAGCCATATATAAAATTAGTAACTCCCGAAGAAAAGAAATATTTTGCAATTAGTCCAAACTCAAATAATAATCTGACCTTATTAACCGGGAAAGATTATAAACAGCGGAGCTCTTTAACCAAAGAAAACCTTGCAAAATGCGCATCTGAAGGGACTTCTTCGTGTTGGTTAGGGTATTATGAAGGCGTTATACAATACCTTAAAGAGCATTGCGGTTATTCTGAACCTAATTATGTATTAATTATTGATGAAATCAACCGGGGCAATATTTCAAAAATCTTCGGTGAATTAATTACATTAATTGAGGCTGATAAACAGAGAAGATATTGACGATAATCCTAATCAACATACAATTTCTGCTATTCTTCCTTATTCAAAAGAAAAATTTACAGTTCCTAGTAATCTTTATATTATTGGAACCATGAACACTACAGATAGAAGCGTTGGAAATTTAGATTATGCAATTCGCAGAAGATTTTCTTTCATTACGGTAGAATCAGAAAAATCCGTAATACAGAGTTATTATAGTAATAATGATGAGTTACTTAATCTAAGCTTTACTTGGTTTAATAATGTTTATAAATTAATTGAAGTGAAATCTAGTCATGATTTAAATATGTCTGATTTAATGATTGGACATAGTTATTTTATGGCAAAAGATTGTAAAGAGTTAGAATATAAATTGATATACGAAATTATTCCCTTGATTAAAGAATATGCAAAAGATGGATTGATTAATTTATCAACTGAAGAACAAGGCAATAACTCTATTGAAAAGATTATTAGAAAAGGCTTGCCTTTCGATGCCGATACTTCCGAAGCTGCAGCAGATAATTCAATTATTGTAAATACAGATGATGAATAAAATAGCGAGAGTTTTCTCATTTTCTGAACACTCAGAAACATCACGTGACTTTACTCAGTTATTGCATAGCAGTTATGGACATTTGTGTTTTCAAGAAGTGTCAGCATATTGCATGAGCGGACCAAAGTATTTAGGACTTAAGAAATACTCTGATTGTTATAAAACTTCATATTACATAGGTGCCTCTTGGATTGAAGAAAAAAAGATCGGTTTATTAGTTCAGCCTAAGTTACAAGATATAAATTACTTTAAACTTTTTAGTGATGCATTAAAAATAAATGACTTATTACATTTGGACTACTTTCAATTCTGTTATAGAATTAATTTTGAAGCAACACCTATTCCTCTTGAAAGTTCTGTTCAAGATAATATTACGCCGCTGTTAGTAATACATTATGTGTTTTTGATAAAACAGATTATCTTTCATGGTTTAAAGAAAGGATATATCTTAACTGAAGATAATCTAAAAGCAAAGATAAAAGGAAAAATTCTTTTATCTCAAAACTTGAACAAAAATATTATTCCTAATCGAAATGATCGTAATTACTGTAGATATCAAATATATACTATAGATATTCCCGAAAATAGATTGCTAAAAAAAGCTTTGCTTTTCTGTAAAAGTGCAATAACCTCTATAAGCTTCTTAGATTCATTTGAATTAAAACAGGATTTAAATGCTGCTTTAAATGCATTTCAAAACGTTTCCGATGACATTCAAATATCGCAAGTAAAAAATCTCTCTGAAAATAAATTATATAAATCTTATAGAGAAGCTATTACATTAGCAAAACTCATTTTAAGAAGATTTAATTATTCCATGAACAATACCATCGTTAATAAATCTGTACCGGAATATTGGATTGATATGCCAAGATTATTTGAACTTTTTGTTTTACAAGAACTTAATAAGAATAAAAAGAAGCTCGGTATAAAAAAGCTAGAATTTCAAAAAGACGGTAGAAAAGGAACATATTCTAAAGCTGATTATGTAATAACCAGTGTAGACGGCAAATCTCTTGTTTTAGATGCTAAATATAAAACATCATATAATAACAAGGGAATAGAGCTTGCAGACTTACGAGAAATCAGCGGATATGCTCGAGATATGAGTATTGTCGGTTCTAATGATGAAGAACCGATATGCTTTATTATTTATCCTTTTGTTTCAAATACAGAGGAACTCTTTGACAAAAATAAAAGAATAAACGAACAAGGACGGGAAATAAACAGAGTAAGACGATTTAGAAAATTCTGTTTAGAGATACCCGTAAACAAATAATTTGAAGAAACGAGGATTAGTTTATCCTGAAACGTAGCTAAAAGTAGTAAGTAAGCTGGATTTTAATTTTGAAACAGAGAAAAAATAGATTGGGAGCTTTTTAGAATGCTTTTAAAGAAAACAAAGAGTTTAAGCACAAAGACCTATGCTGATCCTCATTACACAGGCTAAAAAAACATATCCGGTCCGCAGGGGTTATATCCCACTCCCTGCCACAGTTCCGCATCTTGCAGTTTGCTGCGCCGTGCCGATTTTTTTATTTGTTCGTGATAGAAGAAATTGACGACGACAGGCGGCGCATCGAACGGGCGGTTCATGCTGTCATCATTCGTTACATACTCAAGGCCGATTTCCGACGTGAAGGTTTTCAGTTTTGCATCAAGCATTTTCCAATAGCTGCGGTTTCCGTCATAATAGATATCCCGATACAGCGGCACCAGCTGCGGCTGCTTTGCTTCAATATAGTTCATAATAACCGGTTTATAATTGCCGCGTAGGTTAAGGTTTTCAAGCCAAATCAAATGACACTGATTTCGCACCCGCTTGATAATTGCTTGAACATCGGTAATGCCAGGAAAGATCGGAGAGATAAAACAGGTAGTACGCACTCCTGCGCGGTAAAAGGCTTCCATTGCGGTAAGCCGCCGTTCAATCGAAGCGGCGTTATCCATATCTTGGCAGAACCGCTCATCAAGCGTGTTGATTGACCATGATACGCGGGCGTTCGGAAAACTTCGGATTATCTCCAAATCGCGCAGCACTAAATCGCTTTTTGTTGCAATACTGATTTTTGCACCGGAGCCTTTCAGCTGCAAAAGCAAAGCGCGTGTGCGTTCGTATTCCGCTTCTTGAGGATTATACGGATCGGTAACGGAGCCGAAGAATAATTCTTTTCCCGCATATTTTTCCGGGTGTTTTATTTCAGGCCAATCCTTAACATCAAGGAAAGTCCCCCACGGTTCGGTATGACCGGTAAAACGTTTCATAAAAGATGCGTAACAGTATTTACACGCATGGGTACAGCCGACATAAGGATTGATGGAATAGTCTGCAACGGGAAGATTGGATTTTGTAATAACGCCATGCACTGCAATGCGTTTGACGATCGGCTCGTCGTTTACCATGTATTCCCGTTTCATTTTGTTCCTCCTATTTTTGTTCTTATCTGTGATCGAACAGTTCAACAATTCGCAGGGAATCCTGACCTAAAACGATATTTCACCGGTGGGCAGGTATCGGCCGACGGCATCATATCCTCCTACATTTTCCGCCGCGTAGCCATACATTGCGATATGTTCGATTTTCATCGCAGCCTCTGTGCATTCAAATGCAGGATGATTTATTGCCCCCGTCACTGCCGTTCCATCGATAAAATCCGTTCGTAAATCGCTTTGTCTTTTGGGCTGAACACATTGAACACGATTTTCATGGTGCTGCCCGTTGCGTTTTTCCACTCCTCAACCGTAGCGACAGCAATCTTCGCCGCTTTTTGAGCGGGAAAGCGGAAAACGCCGGTGGAAATGCAGCAGAACGCGATTGACTCAATTTCGTTTTCCGCCGCGAGATTCAGGCAGGAGGTGTAGCAGTTTGCAAGCAGCGTGCAATCTTCGTCGGTAAGGGACTCGCCGACAATCGGGCCGACGGTGTGCAGCACAAACTTGCACGGCAGGTTGAACGCGTCCGTAATCTTTGCCGTGCCCGTCGGCTCTTCGTGTCCCTGTTTTTGCATGATGCCGACGCACTCGGCGCGGAGCTGCACTCCCGCAAAGGTGTGAATGCAGTTGTCGATACACGCGTGGCAGGGCTGCCAGCAGCCGGTCATGCCGCTATTTGCCGCGTTTACAATCGCGTCGATTTTGAGCGTCGTAATATCGCCGCGCCAAAGATAAAAATCCCCGTTTCCGCGTACGGCAACCGGTTTGAGCGTTGTAAAGTCGGTAATGCCGCGCCGCCGGTTCGCTTCCTGCAAATAGTCGTCCTGTATGCGGAGGAATTCGTCTCTCGTGTGCTGCGGCGGGCGGACGTTCATCAGCGAGCGGAGGAGGTATTTTTGTTCCGCCGTGTCTTCGGGTGCCGCAACGCCGCGGTACTTAGGATTTTCGCGTAAAAGATAGTCGATTAAAAAAATGCGCCGTTCCGTTTGTGTCATTTTTGCGTCTCGTTTAGCACCGCTCCGAGTCGAGCGATGAAAGTAAATCCGAAAGCGTCGTTTGTTGCAGCGCTTCTTCCATTGCGTTTTGCGCGTGACGGAGCGCGGGGTCAAGGACGCGGTGAATATTCCGTCCGAGCGGGCAGTCGGGATTGGGGGAGGGGTGAAAATTGAAAAGCTCCCGCTCATCGTCTCCGGTGTTGACCGCGCGATAAACCGTCAAAAGGCTGATTTCTTCAGGTTTTTTGAGTAAATGCGAGCCGCCGACTCCCGCCGCCGTCTCCACCAGTCCCGCTTTTTGGAGCTGGAGCAGGATTTTTCGAATGATGACGGCATTGACGCCCGTACTTGCCGCAATAAAGTCGGACGTAACGCGGCAGTTGTTTTCAAAATAGCGGATGCAAAGCAGCGTGTGCACGGCGGCGGTAAATCGAACGCTTATTTTCATACGAGCGCAAGTATAGCAAAAAACGGAGCGCATTTGAACGCATCCCGCTTTGCTGCGGCGAGCCGCTTTTTACGCTTTTACCACGCTGATCCGTTTTTGCGCATTGCCGCCTCTTCCGATTTCTTCCGCGAGCGCCGCCGCATAATCCGCATAGCTGATAACGCTTTCGCCCGCGCCGTTTACAGTCAGCTCTTCGCCGCCCCAAATCCATTTGCCCGTTTTCGGCGCATTCGCTTGGAAGTCGCACGCAGGACTGATATACGTCCACTGCACGTCGCTTCGCTTCCGGAGTTCCTCCAACGCCACTCCCGTCGCATAGGCGACAGGCTTAAAGACATCGGGAAAGTCCGCGCCGTCTTTCACCTGCGCCGTGCGCTCTTTGTTCACGTAAAGACTTCCCGCCCCTCCGACGACGATGAGCCGCGTCTTTGTGCCGGAAAGCGCGTCGCAAAGGTGCGAAAGCGATTTTCCGTGCTTCGGAAGCTCCGCCTCTGCCCATGCGCCGAACGCGTCCACCACAACGTCAAAGCCCGCAAGGTCATCTTTGGTCAAATCAAAAATATCCTTTTGCACAAAGGACTGCACGCCGCTTTTGTTTTCGCCGCGGGCAAATCCCGTTACATCGAATCCCGCCGCCGTGCATTCAGCGGCAACCGCCTTTCCGACTCTCCCGTTTGAGCATACAACTGCAACCTTCATAAAAACTCCTTCCGGCGTATGTGCATCGACTGTGTGATTGCTAATCCGCTTGTTGTTTGATTTGAATTACAAATGGAATGTACCGCAAGTTTATTGTAATGCCAATAGAACTTCTTGAATCATTCGAGCTTCCTCGAGATGAGGCCGCCGCTAATGCGGTAAGTGCAACCGCGTGCGCCTCAAATCTTCTATTTTCTTCTATATATAAGCTCCTACTTACCTGCAAAAATATGTGCGCGTATCAGCGTGCAATCCCAAAGCCCTGCTTTTTTGCGGAGGCAATCGCATATTTTCATCGTTCATGCTAAGATGCGCCGCGGTGATTCCTATTCGGAGCGTTGCTGAATCGGAATTTTCGGAAATTATATCGGGAGGCAGCATGAACGTTGCGATTGTGCACGACTGGCTGACAAGTTATGGGGGCGCAGAAACCTTTGTCGAACTTCTTTTGAAAATTTACCCGGAGGCGGACATTTTTACGCTCGTCTACGATAAAAAACAGCTCAAAGGACATTTTGAACGCAATAGAATTTACACATCGCGAATGCAAAAACTGCCGTTCGCGACAAAGATCTATACCAAGCTCCTAAAATTTATGCCCCGCGCGTTCGAGTCGTTTGACTTTTCCGGCTACGATTTGGTCATTTCGAGTTCTTCCAGCTGCGCGAAGGGCGTTATCGTTCCGCCGCACATTCCGCACGTCGCCTACATTCATTCGCCGATGCGCTATGCGTGGGATTTGTTTTTCGACTACAAAAAACGAAGCGGCGCGCTCACTCAGTTTTTTATGGAACGCTGGATGCCGGATATTCGCCAGTGGGACTATATTTCGTCGCAGCGTATCGACACAATTTGCGCAAACTCGCGCTACATTGCGCGGCGCATTCAAAAATATTGGGCGCGCGAGTCGACCGTTATCTATTCTCCCGTAAATACCGCGCGGTTTTTCCCGAAACAGGACGACGATGCCGGCGGAAATCCCTGCACGGGGGACTTTTACGTGACGTTTTCGCGCCTCGTCGCCTATAAAAGAGTCGACCTTGCCGTTTCTGCGCTCAAAGGGAGCGAAAAAAAGCTTGTCGTCATCGGGAGCGGACCGGAATCAAAGCGGCTTAAAGCGCTTGCGGCAGGCGATAAAAATATCACGTTCACCGGCAGAATCGGCGACGACGAAGTCAGATCGTATCTGCAAAACTGCCGTGCGCTCATCTTTTGCGCGGAAGAGGACTTCGGACTCACTCCGGTGGAAACGCAGGCGTGCGGGCGGCCGGTGATTGCGTTCGGGCGCGGCGGCGCGTGCGAAACGGTCATCGACGGAAAAACCGGCGTATTTTTTGCCGCGCAAACCGTCCCGTCTTTACGAGACGCAATCGAACACTTTGAAAAACTCGATGCGAAAGGCGCATTCAAATCGGAAGAAATCGCCCGTCATGCGCAAATCTTTTCCGAAAGCCGTTTTATCGCGGATTTTACGGCTGCCGTCGAACGGACGAAAAAGAAAATCGACGACGCATACAAAGCCAGCATTCAAACCGACGCAGAGAATCAACGATGAAAATTGCAATAGACTGCCGCATGAGCGGGCAAAGCGGAATCGGAACGTTTTTGGACAGCATTTTGCCCTTCTTGCTGCACAGCGGCAACGATTTTTTACTGCTCGGCTACAATCCGCGCAGCACGGATTCCGACGAAGCGCGGGCGGTCTTTTCCGCAAAAAACGCGGAATGCGTGCCGTGCGCCCTTCCCCCCTTTTCGATTCAAGAAACGTTTTTCTTTCCACGTGCGCTTGCAGACAAAATCAACGGCTGCGACGCGTATTTTACGCCTTACTGCAACATTCCGTCCGGTATCCGCATTCCCGTTTACAGCACGATTCACGATGTCGTTTTCCTCGATATGCCGGATTTGGCGGGAAAAATCGGCACTTTTATCCGAAAACGCTTTTACCTCCGCGCCGCCGCGCGCTCGAAAACGGTTTTTACCGTGTCGGAGTTCAGCAAGTCGCGCATACGGGCGCACCTGCGCTGCCGCACGCCGATTGCGGTCGTTTACAACGGCATTCCCGCGTATTTTGAAAAGCCGCTTGCGCCGCCGCCGGAAAAAAACGACACGGTCATTTTTATCGGCAACATCAAACGCCACAAGGGACTGCAAACGCTCATTCCGGCGTTTCTGGCATTCCGCAAACGGCTCATCGCGGACGGAAAAACGCCGGCGGAACTCGTAATCGTCGGCTCAAAAGAGAATTTCAGAACACATGATGGAGCTTTAAGCGCACTGCAGGACGAGGCTGCGGCAAGCGGCATTACGTTTACGGGCTTTGTCGCCGACGACGCGCTGCACCGCCTGTTGGCAAACGCGCGTATGTTAGTCCAGCCCTCGCTGTACGAAGGCTTCGGCATTCCGCCGCTCCAAGCGCTGACCGCAGGAACGTGCGCGCTCCTCTCCGACATTCCCGTTTTCAAGGAAATCTACGGCGGCTATCCGGTAACGTTTTTTAAGGCGGGCGACGCCGACGATTTGGCGGAAAAACTCTATGCCGAATGGACAGCAAACGCTCCCGTCCTCCCGTTCGAGCCGAAACACTCGTACAAAAACACGGCGGAGCGGATTCTGCACGTCATAGCGGGGACAGGAAATGCGTAACTAACGACGAGAACTTACGCAAGAACCGGCTAGATCGGCGGGAGTGAAATCGTCATTCCGCTTGAGACCGAAAAAAATCAACGATACGGAGGACTTTTATGCCGAGACCGAAGACAAAAGCGGAATTAATTCAAGCCGCAAGAACGAAATTTGAAACGCTGCAGGCGCTTCTTGAAAATCTGTCCGACGAGGAAAAACACGCCGACATTTTTCCGAACGAACGCGATAAAAATGTACGCGACGTTCTCGTCCACCTTTCCGAATGGCACGGACTTTTAATCGATTGGATAACAAAGAATACGAACGGGGAGGCCGCGCCGTTTTTACCCGCGCCGTATAATTGGCGCACCTACCCGCAAATGAACATCGAACTGTGGAAAAAGCACCAGAATACGCCCTATGCCGACGCTGCGGCTACGCTGCAAAAAACGCACGCGGAAGCACTGCGCCTCATCGAAACGTTTTCCGACGACCTCCTGTTTACCAAAAATGCACTTTTATGGACGGGCGGCACAACGCTCGGCAGCTACTGTATCTCGGCAACCGCAAGCCATTACGACTGGGCAATCAAGGACATCAAAAAAGCGGTGAAAAAAATACCGAGAGTGGACTGCAACGCGGAATGCGTAGGAGGGAACATGTGTGCTGGAGCGGGGGACTGAGAAGGCATCGGCGGGAGGTTTTTACGGTTCCCGCTTTTCAGGTATGGCAATTTTTATTTTGACTGCTGTGAGCACGAGTAAACACAACTTTTTTCTTTCGAGCGCACACGGATTCCGTAATCGGCTTTGCGGGGTTCCGCGTTCGTTCCATTCCGCCGCGCAGGCAGTACGTCCGACCGTTATCGGTATTCTGTTCTAGAGCGGGACTATCACATTCCTGCCGCCCGCCGTTACCAGCTATCCCTACATTTCCGGTAAATACGGCACCAGCGCCAGCTCCATTGCGTTTTTCATGACGGTCAGAGTGCAGGAGGCAAAAAAGAGCCGTGCGGAAGCAAGCGCGGCGTTTTCGGCGGCGGAAAGCGTACGCAAACGCTATCATTGCCTTTTCGGAAACGAACTCGTATACTTTCGGAATATTACATCGAGAGGTATACCATGAAAGGAATTATACTCGCCGGCGGGGCGGGGACGCGGTTGTATCCTATTACGAAGGCAATTTCCAAACAAATCCTGCCGCTCTATGACAAGCCGATGATTTACTATCCCCTGTCCGTGCTCATGCTCAGCGGAATCCGCGAGGTGCTGATTATTTCAACGCCGCGGGATATTGGCGTTTTTCGGGAGCTTCTCGGAGACGGAGCGCAGCTGGGGATGCGTTTTTCGTATGCCGTGCAGGACAAACCGCGCGGACTTGCCGATGCATTCATCATCGGAAAGGATTTTATCGGCGGCGATTGCGTTGCGCTCGTGCTCGGCGACAATATTTTTTACGGGCAAAGTTTTTCCTCCATGCTTAAAAATGCGAACAAACAGGTGTCGAAAAATGGCGGCGCGGCAATTTTTGGCTACTATGTAAAGGAACCGAGCGCATACGGAGTCGTTGAATTCGATCGGACTGGGAAGGCGCTCGGCATTGAAGAAAAGCCCGCGCAGCCGAAGTCGAACTATGCCGTAACGGGACTGTATTTTTATGACAACAATGTGGTAGACATTGCGGCCGGCGTTAAACCGAGCGCGCGCGGCGAAATTGAAATCACCTCAGTGAATAACGAATACCTCAAGAGGAATGCGCTGTCCGTAAACTTACTCGGTCGCGGGATGGCGTGGCTCGATACGGGCACGCATGACGGGCTGCTTGAAGCATCGAATTTTATTGCGACGATTCAAAAGCGGCAGGGCTTATACGTTTCCTGCATCGAAGAGATTGCATTTACGAACGGTTGGATTACGCAGGAACGCTTGCTGGCCACTGCGGAGGGGTACCCGACGGAATACGGCAGCTATTTGCGCTTCATTGCGGAACGGGAGGAAAAATAATGGCTTTTACTTTTACAAAGTGCCGTTCTCCGGCAGGAATTGAAATTGAGGGACTATATGAGATCCAGCCGAAAATCTACGGCGACAACCGCGGCTATTTTTTTGAAAGCTATAGCGAACGGGATTTTGCGGCGGCCGGTTTAAATCTTGCATTCGTTCAGGACAATCAATCTTCATCGGTCGGCGGCGTTTTGCGCGGGCTCCATTTTCAAAAACACCACACGCAGGGAAAGCTTGTGCGGGTTGTAAGCGGCAGAGTGTACGACGTGGCGGTTGACTTACGCACGCCCTCTCCAACGTTCGGAATGTGGTACGGCGTTATTCTGGATGCGGAAAAACAAAACCAATTCTATATCCCGAAAGGATTTGCGCATGGATTTTTTGTTTTGAGCGAAAGCGCCGTGTTCGCCTACAAATGCACGGATTTCTATCATCCGGAAGACGAAGCGGGTTTGCCCTACAACGACGCTTCGCTGAATATCAACTGGAATGCTGAAAATACCGATTTTTCACCGATTTTATCGGACAAAGACATAAAATATCCGCCGTTTTGTAAAGACAAATTATTTTTCGATATGAACGGAAAGTGGATTGCAGAGGATGAAACGGCCAAGTAATGCAAAAACTATTTTTGCCGCGCGCGTACCGCTTCTTTTTCAAGGCATTGGACAAAGGCGTTGAAATATTGTGCGGTATAGCGGCTGCGCTTTGGGCCGCCCAATCCGATTTGTGCAAGCTGCAAGTCAAACGCGCGATCGGAAAGCCGGTTTCGGATATTATCCTTGTTGAATGCGGTTCCGCGATCATTGATCGCTGAAATCCCTCGTTCGACCAACTTTGCTGCAAGCAAAATATCCCGCGTAATCACGATATCGTTAAGCGCGGCACGCTGAAGGATGTACGTGTCCGCAGCATCTTTTTCTTGCGCGCACACAACAAATTCCGCCTGCGACTCCGCACAAGTGATTTTCCGGTTTGCAACAAATACGCTTTTCATCGCATGATTCGCTGCATAGCGCGCTGCATGGCGCCGAACCTGCGCAGGGCAGGAATCGGCATCAATCCATATTGTCGAGGTCACTGCAAAGCCTTGTCGATTTTTTCAATGAGCCGTTGGGTAATCTTTTCTACTTCGCTGTCTGCGGAACTTTTTGAAGCGGCATTTTTCATGCGCGCGTTCCGAGATTTCTCCTGAAACAATTCATCGCACATCAAAATGCCGGTCATTATCGCTATTTGCAGGGGATCGGATAAAGCACCTCCCTTTTCAATCGGCTCGACAATTTTTGTATAATAGTGCAGAAGCTGATTCAAATAATCGTCATCCTGATCCGCATTGAATGCAAACGATGTTCCGAGAATGTTTATCTGAAGAGTTCCCATGCGCTTAGAAAATGTCGAATTGCCCATTCTCCGCAGAGGTATTTTGCCCTTCAGCCGAATCCTGTGCAGGAACATTCGGAACAGGAGCTTGTACAACCTCAGCCGACATTTGATTCGGAGCTGCTTCTCCTTCGCCATTCTGTTCTGCCGACGCCTGCGGGGCTTCCTGCTGCTGATTGAGCGGTGCATCTTCAGCTCCCGCTGCTTCCGTCGGCTGCCGGGCGGCTTGCTCCGCCGCATTCAAAATCGAATTTTCGATTGAATTGAGGCGGTCCAAAGCCTTCAATATACCGTTCTCAATCCTGTCCTGATCTTGCCGAAAAGATGAAAGCTGCTCCGACTTGGTAGAAAGCATGTTTACCAGGTCGGTACATTTATTGCGGAGCGCAGTATTTTCCGCTTGCAGCTGTGATATTTTTACAACAGCCTCTTCAACTTTCTGCTCAAGAAGAAGCACGTGATCGAGTGAAATCATATTATACCTTCAATGCTTTTTTCGCTGTTTCTACAACCGATTTGAATGCAACCGGATCTTCAATCGCCATGTTCGACAACGCCTTCCGGTTTAATACAATTCCTGCTTTCGCGCACCCGTCAATAAAACGGGAATACGAAAGGCCTTCTTCCCGAACCGCCGCATTTATGCGAGAAATCCACAATGAGCGGAAATTATGCTTTCTATCTCTACGGTCAACGTATGCGTGGTTTAGCGCTTTTACCACCGCATCCTTTGCCGCTTTGTAGTTTGACTTGCGGTCGCCGATAAAACCTTTGGCAAGTTTTAAAATCTTTACCCGTCTGTTCTTTCTTTTTGTTCCGTCTATCGCTCTTGACATATGTAATACCTCACATTAACCGTATGGCAGCATCTGCTTACGGATTCTTTTGGCGTCGGCTTCGGCTACAATTCCGGCCGCGCGCAGCTGTCTCTTTCTTTTTGGAGAACGTTTCGTCAAAATATGGCGTAAGTTCTGTTTCTTGTGCTTTACCTTACCGCTTGCGGTCAAAGTGAAGCGTTTTGCAGCTGACTTTTTTGTCTTCTGTTTCGGCATTTCCCTTACCTCAATAATATTATTTGGCTTTTGACGAAATAGTCATCGACATAGTTTTTCCGTCCATAGCCGGCTGCTTTTCGACGACATATTCGGAAGTAAGCCTTTTTAAAACTTCCTGCAGGACATCATACCCCAACTCGGTGTGGGCAAGCTCGCGTCCGCGGAAGCGGATCGTAACTTTAACCTTATCGCCTTCGTCAAGGAATTCCTGCACATGCTTTGCTTTCGTATCAAGATCCCCCGCACCGATTTTCGGCTGCATACGGATTTCCTTGAGTTTCAGTACTTTTTGGTTTTTCTTGGAATCCCGAAGCTTTTTTTCCTGTTCGAACCTGTACTTTCCGAAATCAAGTATTTTGCACACCGGCGGATTAGCATTCGGCGACACCTCAACAAGATCGAGACCTTTGTCCTTAGCCATTCTGAGCGCTTCCAGCGTAGAAACAATTCCCATCTGGTTGCCCCCGTCATCTATAAGTCTGACCTCGCGCACACGGATCATCTCATTAATCCGCTGCCCCTTATTGCTGTTGTTCGTATATGCCAACTATCCTCCTAGTGTTACGAAACACAATTTACATGTAGCGATTTGCTATTATATATAAGAATTACCGACCATGTCCAGTCAAATTCACGGAAATCAATTTTTGCATGCTCTGTTTAGCAAAGAGAATACAATGATACACCACCCGTATGAGGAGGGAAGAACTGGAAGATGCACTTGAAGTGCTTGAAACGGAACGGGAATATGACAGGTATTCTTGCAGCATAAAAGATGTGAGTTATCATCGTGATTTTGGGAAGTCTGTGCGATTTGCAAAGCGTAAAGAAAATAC
>CAUTZW010000029.1:0-30047 GCA_963543045.1 uncultured Treponema sp. | reverse complement strand
TGCAGGAAGTCAATGAGCTCGCGCGGAAGAACAAGGATAGTATCGAGGGGCTCGCGGGGGAGGTGAGGAAATTCAAAGTATAAGGCAGGCGGGACGGCCGACCAATTTAAGTCTGTAAATACAATTTCCCCGTCCGCCCAAACTCGGGCAGGCTGCAAGACCAAGTATTTCTCCTACGATAAATAGCATCAGCCTGCCTAAGAAAATGCATGCGCAATGTTCATCAGCTCAGCCAAACTGCCGACCGTATAATCCGGCTGTTCCGCATCCGAGCGGACGGAGGCGTATGCGCTAAAGCCCTGTTTTACCCAAACCGTGCCCATGCCGAGCGCTTTGGCGGGGCGAATGTCGTTATCGAGGCGGTCGCCGATCATCATTGCCTTGTGCGGCTGCGTTTTCGCCTTCCGCAGCGCGGCCTGAAATATGCGGTAATCCGGTTTTGCAACGCCTTCTTCTGCGGAGGCTGCAATGACTTCGATGAAGGAAAGCAGGCCGAATTGCGCTAAGCGCGCTTCGCTCCCCGGCAGTTGATTTGCGATGATGCCGATGCGGTATGTTTTTGCAAGCGTTTCCAAACAGGCGCGCGCATCGGGATACGGCCGTTCAGCTTCCGAATGCCACGCAGGAACGTTCAGATGCAATTCCCGCGCAGCTTCAATGTCTCCCTTCTTGTTTTCTGAAAAATAATCGATCATTTTCTGCAAGAAAACGGGATACGGAATATCCGTATCCCGTATCATATCGTAAATGCGGCGCTCATAGGCCACACGTTCATCGACCAACGTTGAGCCGATGTCGAAAAACAACCATTCGATATGCGAATCCATCTTTTTCCTCCGTTACTCTCCGCGAAAAATATATCGTCTAAAAATAATTTCAACCGATGACCGTATCCCGACGGCTCCGCCTAAAACAGGTACGTGATGCCTATTGTCGTTTCGATATACGCGGGGGCGGAGCGAAAGATGAGGGCGGATAGAGACGCGGTGAGGACGACTGAGGAGCCGGGCAGCACGAAGGAGCTTCCGATTCCTGTATCGAAGGCGCGGGCAAAGGCTACGGGAATGCGCGTTTTTTGCTCGGCGGCAGAGAAATTGAAGGCGCTGTCTACGGCAAACCATGCGTTGCAGGCAACGTGCGCCGTCGGCATGAGCGAAACGGCTGCGGCATTTTTCCAAACGGCGTCTTTTCGCCCGATGAGGCCGTCTTCGGCTCCGAGCGTTACGGAGCTGGCAATTCCCGAATAGAAGGTTTTATTGTCCACAGCGACCATCGCCGCCGCTCCCAAGCCGTTTCCGCTGTCGACTCCGAAGGGCGGAAAGCGTTTCTTTTCAGAAAATCCGTACCGCGCTGCGCCGCCGATGCAAAGGTTCAGATTTTTTCCGACCGGCTGTTCATGCGCAAGTTTTATCGCGCCGCCTCCGGAAACGGATGTCCGCGATTCTCCTGCGTCGAGCGCAAAATGCGCCGAAAGTTCTAAAAAACGCACGGGAACAAAGGCCGCCGCAATGCCGACGGGGACGGAATGAAAGCCGCTGTCGGTTCGGAAGGTTGCTCCGGCGTTGAGCGAAAGGAGCGTCGTATTTTTCGGGAGCATGAACGCGGCCGGGATGCGCCCGATGCCGCTGCCGCCCGCCGATACGTCCGCCAGCCGGTAAAACAGCGAATAATCGATGCGGAACGATGCGGCGGAGGTTTGACCGCCTGCGGAAAATTCCGCCGTATACCGGCCTTCCGCGAGACGCCGCCCGTCGGCTCTGCGCCCGTTCCACGGAATATTTTGCTCCCACGTACTAAATTCTCCGGTTTCCGCACGGAATACGTCCGTTCCGTCGGCAGATTTTATGACAAGCGCGCCAGTCTCCGGCGCGGTTACGACGGCCGTAAAAACGCACACTCCCAAAGAACCGGTGTAATCGGGATTAAACTGCGGCTTTGACGCGGCAAACGATTGAATTCGGAATTCATCCTGCGTCATGCTGACCGAAAGGCTTTTGACTGTGCGGGCGCGGAGGAAAATCTTGCCGAAGGCATCTTTGAAGCCGAACTTCCGCACGCGTACGTGGTGCCAGCCTTCGTCTTTTTCTATATACGTGTCGGTAATCCGCTCGGAATCAACGAAAACCTCCGCGTCCGGCGGCAGGGCGGACAGGTCGAGAAAGCCGACATTCCGTTCAAGCGGCACGAAATAGGAAAAGGAGCGGCCTTCCGACAGGTAAATGAGATAGGTGCAGTCCGTAAAACCGGTTTTTTCGACATGGAGTTCGTAAACGCCCGGCGTAAGGCCGGAAACGGTCAGCGGCGTAACGCCCTGATATTCGCGGTTGAGATACACCGCCGCTCCCTGCACGTTCGAGCGGACGGCGATGACGGTTTGCAGCGGTTCAAGTTCAATGATGCGCTCCGCTTCAAGGTTTTGCACGCGGCCACTTGCGCTGTTACCGGCGGGCCCCGCATCGGTTGCCGCCGCGTGTACGGCGCTCTCTTTTTCGGTAAACGGCGTCGGTTCTGCAAAGGCGATGAACGGCAAAATGAGTGCGAGGAAAACAGCGCGGTAACGTTTCATGCGCGGCATGATACTTGAGAATGGCGGCGGATGCAATCGATGGCGGGTGCGTGCGGCCGTTGGGTGTTTTCCGATTTTTGTCCGGTGCGCTCGGCAGGCTTTCGGCCGTGCAGACGCTTCATGCGCGCGGGTTGTTCGCCTCCGGTCGGCAGCCGGTATGCGGAGCTCCTTCCGATTGCGGCCGATCGCGGTTTGTGACATAGCGGCCGTCGTTTGCCGCAAGCGCGTCGCCCAATACTTCCTGCATTTTATCCGTGATGCGCTTGGCGGCAAGGCTTTCCGGCAGCGCGCTATAGTCGGCGATTTTAATTTCGGAAAGGAGGGAGAGGTCGTAGAGGTATTCTTCGGCATGATTGTACGACCACCACGGATCGTGCTTGCCGAGCCCGTATTTGTCGTTTCCGCCGATGAGGATCGGCTGAATATCGCAATGCGCGTAGTGCGCGATGCGTGCGGCTCCCTTTTTATACGGACTTGGCCCGTGTCGCGGCGTCCGCGTCCCCTCCGGAAAGATGATGACATTATTTCCGTCGTCAAGCGTTTCCTTGCAGCGGCGGCACAATTCATCGAAGTCGAGCGTGTTGACGATGTACGCCTGCCGAATGACACCAGCGAGCACCGTTTTCGTCAGTCCGCCGCGCACAATGCAGTTCGCGTTCGGCACCATCGACATGATGAAGACGAAATCGAGCATGGACGGGTGGTTTGCGACGAGGATTTTTGAATGCAGATTCCGGAACTTTTGCGCTTCGGCGGTTTGAAGCCGCGCAGCTCCGGCAACGCGCATGAAGTTTACAAAGAATCGGAACGTATGCGAAACGTACGCGCGCGCCGCCGCCTGAAACTTCTTTTTCGGATGGACGAAAAGCCGTATCCACGGAAAAACCGCCAGCGCGAGGAAGATGCTGCCGGTGCCGAAGAAAAAATAAAAAAAGAGTTTGCTAAATGCGCGGTACGCGTATACGACGTGATTTTTTACCGGCGGTAATTCCCGATGGCTGTATTTTTCTTCTATATAACAGTTTCGATTGAACATGATGAGGCCCCCGATGATGCGGTAAAATCTTTTGGCAAAGCGCTTGCCGCTTGCTTTTGTAAAAGCATTTTTAGAAATTGCGCCGGCGTCGGCGGAATTGCATCGATAGTGGTGGGAAAAGCAGTATTCCGCTTTCGACCGTCTAAAACCGCCGCGAACGCAAGCGCTTCCGCCTGTTCTGCGTCGGGAAGCGCCGCATACGCTTCCGGCACGGCTTCATCGGCATAGACGAAAAGCAGCCGTTCTTCCGTCCCGCATAAAAGCGGAGAAGCGGCGGCTTTGAATGCGGCGGAAAAATCGCCGCCGGCAGGATACACCGCCGAATAACCGGCTTTCAGTTTGAGCGCAATCGCAGCCGACGCGATGGGCGTGTTGAACACGGAAAGCGAAAAAGCCGCCGGCATAATTTGAGCGTCTTCGATAAGGCTTCTATTGATCGTAAACTGTCGCTCGATTTCACCGCGGAGCGAAATAAAAACCTGCTTGCAGGCGGCCGCTTCCGGCTCCTTTGCAAGAACGTCGTGCACGGTGTGAATCGTCATGCGGGTGAGCAGGCTGAGCCTTCGGCGGAAAAGCGGTGCGGTAAACGCAATGTCCGGCGCACTGCGTTCGGCCGAAATGCACTGCTTGCCTTCCGCCCAGAGCTGCCAGTCGTCGGCCGTTACCAATCCGGGCGCCCACATGCTTATGCCGGATGCGTATATTGTCCGCTGCACGTTAGGCCTGCTTTCTGAATACGAGGAGGGAATAGCTGTTTGAGCCGACATTGTGATGCGCGGTTTTGAGTGCAAAGCCCGCGGCGCATACGGCGGAAACTAACTCCGCGTACCGGTACATTTTGCTTGTGCCGTTCGCCATGCACGTAAAGTAGAGCGACGTTCCCATCAGCGAATAGGTTGAAGCCGCAAATTGCTGTTTGTCCCACAGCGGCTCTAACACGTACACATCCGTATCGGCGCGCGCCACTTTATGCACCTTTGTGAGAATCTCCGTAATTTGCGGCAGACTGAAGCAGTCGAGAAACTGGCTCATCCAAAAGGCATCGGGTGCGGACGGGAGCTCCGTTTCGGCATCGAGCACGTTCGCGCTGTGCACGCCGATTCTGTCGGAAAAGCCCGCATCCGCCGCATTCCTTTGTGCGACCTGCGTCTGTCCCGGTAAATCGACAATCGTAACGGTAACGGAGGGATGGTAGCGGCAGCAGGCGATTGCCCACTTGGCCGTGTTCCCGCCGATATCGACAAGATGAGCGGGCGGCGCGGCAAAAACAATCGGCAGCGCTTCCGGAAAGGCGATGTCGCTGTAAAAGTGGTCGAACGCAAACCAGCTGCGCTTCGCCCGATCCGGCAGCGACGAAAGCGCTTCGTAAATGGTCTGCCATTCCGTGCCGAAATGCGTAAGCCCTTCCGGTTTGCCGCTTTTGATTGCCGCCGTTAAATCCGCGGCTCCTTTGTAGCAAATATCGTTCGTAAAATTAAAATTCACCCGCGTCAGTTCATCTTCAAGCAAGAACCAACCGATTTTGCCGAGTATAAACCGCTCGCGCTCCGGTTGGGCAGCGTCAGAATCCGCCGTCAGCTTTATGACGTTCATGCCGAGCGCCATTTCGCACAGCACGCCGATTCCGTATTCCGAAACGCCGGTCTGTTCTGCAAGTTCCGCTCGCGAAACGCCCGCGTCTCCCGCTTTTTCAATCGCCTGCATAATGCCGAGTTCAAGGAGCGCGCGTACCGCCTGAAAAGCAAGCGGCGCAAATGCAATCTTCTGCGCTTCAAATTTTGCGTCGACTGCCCGTATCGCGTCCGTTTTGAATTGATTATTATCGAAAAATGATGGATCCATATTTGGCGGATACTACTCGATATGAAACGGATTTACAAGTAATTGCCGCTGACTCACCGGCGGCGCGCCTGTGCGCACGGCTTTCCGCACGCTGTCTTTTTGCCCTCATTGAAAATAAGTTTATGTTTTAGTATGATTGCGCAAATTCAAATAGAAAAGGAATGCTCAATGACTGAGATTTTTGCTGAGGATAAGGACAAAAAGGCGGCGGAGGGTGCCGATCCTTTGATGGAAAAATTCTTAAAAACCAGACAGATTATTCTTTCGGGCGAGATTAATAAGGAGCTTGCGGACAAAATCGTGCGTCAGCTCCTGCTGCTCGAAGCTGATGATGCGGAAAAAACTATCTATATGTATATCGATTCGCCGGGCGGGGACGTTGACGCGGGGTTTGCGATTTTCGACATTATCCGGTTTATCAAAACGCCGGTCATTTTGATTGGAATGGGGCTTATCGCAAGCGCGGCCGCTTTGATTCTCCTTGCCGTTGATAAGGAAAAACGGGTCGGGCTGCCGAACAGCCGCTATTTGATTCACCAGCCGTCAAGCGGGATGAAGGGCGTTGCGACCGATATTGAGATTCACGCAAAGGAAATTGAAAAAACGCGGGCGGCGTTGAATAAAATTATCGCCGATCAGACCGGGCGCGATGTTGAGCAGGTTGCCAAAGACACCGAGCGCGATTACTGGCTCGGCGCGGAGGAAGCCGTTTCTTACGGACTCATTAGCCGCGTGATCGCGACCCGCGCCGATTTGGGTGCGTAACGCATGACATTCCGGCTGACGGAGCCGCTTACCGACGAAATTATCAACGCGCTGGAAAATCAGGAACGCGTTTTTTTTGTTGATGCCGAAAGCGGTCGTTTGTCGGAAGCTGCGGGCACCATTGCTGACGGTCGGCGCTTTTATGCGCTGCCGGAATGGAAGCCGGCGGACGGTTTTGCGCTGCGGGAACGGTTTGCCCGTGCGCTGCATACGCCTCTGGCTCGCGATAAGCTGTGCCGGGTACTGCATTCGGGAAGGGGGGTATTTAAAGGCTTTAAGAATGTATTGAAGGAATTTCCGCCGGTTGAAAAACGCTGGCATCTGTATCGATACGCTGCAATGCGTGCGTTCATCGGCGAGTGGTACAATTCCCTGTGCGAAATATGGGGATTGGAAAAGCTGGAACTTGATTTTGAAGACAGCGGCGATTTGCTCTACGACGATTTTACTTTCCGGACTGCGGCTGAAGAGGATTTTTGCGAGGCGCGGCTCTTTTTGTCGGAAAAGGTTTTAGGTGGACTTGACCGGTCTTTTCCTCCGGAGGTAAGCGAAGCGGCGTTTGCGCTGTGGATGCGCTGCTTTGCGGCTGCCGATGCGGATACTCACGTCGGTTTTGTGTGTCGGGCGCTTTCTGGCGAGTTTGCCGGTTTTATTTCCGCATCTCCCGTTTTTGATGCGGCCGACGGAGCAATCGTTTTGACCGGATGGTATGTTTCGGAAAAATACCGGGGATTCGGCATTGGAACGGAGCTGCTGACTTTGTTGTGTTCGGCTTTAAAATCCTTCAAGAAAAAATCCGTCTTAATGGTCTGTTTACTGCTTCCCGATGCGGCTGCGCGTTTGCTGGAAAAACAAGGATTTGAAAAAAACGGTACCGGCTTTTCGTTCCGGTGCCGCTGATGTGCGGCTCATGGCGCGTTGTCGCTTTGCGCCGCTGCACAATCGGAGAGAGACGAGTATTTACGGATCGATTATTGACGGGCGCACGGTATTGCGCACGGCGGACGCTTTGTCAAAACTGACGATGGGCGCCGCTTTCGATCCTTTAAAAGTGGTACAGGAGTTTTTATGTACAAAAATCGTGATATGGAAATTGATTTGGACGCAATGGGCGCGCTGCTCAAAGATGCGGTCAGCAAGGTGAAAACGCAGGAAAATCCTGATTTGCTCAATAGCCTTAAAAAAGTTTACAAAAAGAATGTCCCGTTTGCGCTTCGGACATATGTTGCCGCATATCTGGCAAAAGAGACGCTCCAGAGGGCTGCGGGTTCTTCGCGGGGACAGAGACGAGATTTTAAACAGGGACGGGATTTTAAAGACGGACGGACGAAGGTTCCGCTTGAACGGAATGAAAGCGGTGCGGCAGAGGGGGCGACCGATACGGAACGGCGTCCGGCACGTCCGCGTGTGGAAATTGATCCGGCCCTTGCGGCGACGGTTTTCATCGGTATCGGCCGGAACCGCCGGGTCTTTGCCCGCGATTTGGTCGGCTTGCTGATTAGCGTGGCGGGACTTGAACGCGAACGGATCGGCGATATCCGCGTGCTCGCCAATTATTCGTTCATTCAGCTGTTTGCCGACGATGCAGATAAAGCGATTGCGGCGCTCAACGGCTATGAATACCGCGGGCGGAAGCTGTCGGCAAGTTTTTCGCGTCAGAAGGAAGAGGGCGCCGATGACATGCAGGCGGATACAGACGGCGAAGGACGGATGCGGACGGCAGGCGGCGCGGAGCGCCATGCGGCGGAAGAGGCGGAAAACTCGTCTGCCGCCCGCGAAACGTTCTCCGTGCCGCATCACGCGACGGCAGAAGACGCGAATACTCCTGATGCAAACGACGGCGGGCCTTTGGTTTGATGGAACCGATAGAAATTTCGACGGGGCCGCTGCAAGTACATACGTGGCTTGTGCCGCTTTCCGGGAACAAAGTTCTTGCTGTAGATCCGGCCGCCTGCGCGTTTTCGCATGACGCAGACGCGCTGGTGTCTTACATGGAGCGCAATGCGCTGGAGCTCTCCGGCATCCTTTTGACGCATGGGCATTTTGATCACGTATTGGGGACGCGCGTTCTGAAAGATGCGTTTCCGGAATGTAAGATTGCCGTTCATGCGCTGGATAAGGGGATGGCGGGCAGCCGCGCGGCGGAGGTGCAGGGCGTCATTCTGAATGAGATCGGCATGGGCGAACTGCTGTTTGCGCTGAAAGGGCTGCCGGATGCGGATGTGTTGCTTTCCGGCGGCGAAACGCTTGTCGGCGTTTTTGCGCACGGCGAAGACGCGGACTTGTCCGATGCGCTGAAGGCGTGGAAGGTCATTCATACGCCGGGGCACACGCAAGGTTCGCTCTGCATACACAACGACCGGGAAAAAATACTGATTTCCGGCGACACGGTTTTCTACCACACGTGGGGGCGTACTGATTTGCCGGGCGGTAGCGAACAAGCGATTCAGCAAAGTCTCCGGCAGCTGTACGGTTCGCTTTCTCCGGAAACGCTTGTGTATCCGGGACATGGGCGTGCAGGATTTATGCTTCGCGAAAACTTTTAAGACCATTTTTCGGGCGTTTCGGGCGTCCGCAGCGGGGAGATGCAGAACGAAAGCGGCGGCATACGTATTCCGCCGCCTTTTCATATAACCGTATTGCAATTATCTTCCATTAATATGTGTTTTTTTACGGTTCGATCGGCGACTTCTGACACTCGGTGCGCACTGTCTTATATTTTTAGAAAATGCGGCGGTACGGAGCGGACTCCAATCGGGCGGCAGCGCATTGCGCAAAAAAGGGATGTTTCGGCGGCCGGATGCGCGGGACGGTTTAGCGGACGGCGGAGGAATTGGCTGCCGTATGGATCCGCTCGGTCAGCAGCTTTTCAACTGCGGCGGGAACCATTCCCGATATGTCGCCGCCGAAACGCGCCAATTCTTTTATCGTACTCGATTTTAAAAGCAGATATTTTTGCTCTGTCGGAATAAAAAGCGTTTCGACATCGGGATTAAGGGTATGATTCATCAGCGAGAGCTCAAACTCATAGGCAAAGTCCGAAGCTCCCCGTATTCCCCGAATCAAAACTTTTGCGCCGGTTTTCTGCGCATATTCGACAATCAAGCTGCTGCATACATGCACGGTCACGTTCCCGAACGGTTCGATAAGCTCCTGCATCATGGAAAGCCGTTCTGTTTGAGAAAACATATACGTCTTCAAACTATTGACGGCGATAACGACATCAACCGTGTCGAATAGTTTTGAGGCGCGCTGAATGATGTTTATGTGTCCGTTTGTTGGCGGATCGAACGATCCCGGAAAAACAGCCTTTGTCATTTGGCGGATTTTAATCCGTTTGACCAAATTAGACAAGCATTGTATGATACCGCCCATGATTAAAGATATTTCAATTTTAACAATGAGTGCGGCGCTCGCATTCGCCATGACGGCATGTGCATCGGCGCCGAAAGATGAACCGATGACTTCCGAGCCGGCAACAAAGTCGGCGGAAGTTGTTGCGGCTGCGGCTGTACCTCAAGCGGAGGTGCAGCAACAGGTATCCACCGAATCGGATGAAGAGTATGAGCGTTCTACAGCGGCGGTTGACATTACAAAAGAAGAATTCAGTGCAGACAAAAAAGAGATTTTAAAAATTATATCGGAGCTTTCCGCAATAATGGAAAAGTCCGACTATGCTTCGTGGCGGACGTATATCGATCCCGATTCGATTTCCTATTGGTCGGATATAAAGAATCTGAGTAAAGCGGCGCGCAGATTGCCGGTCAATCCGAAAAAACCGCTTGAGCAGCAACGCCTCAATAATCTTGAAGATTATTTTAAGTATGTCTTTGTCCGTTCAAGGAAGGGGCGCACGATCGAAGAAATCCGTTATATATCAAGAAATAGCGTTAAAGCGGTACAAGTTGAAGGCGAACGCGATATCGTTTATTACAATTTTATTCGCATTGACGGGAAATGGATGGTAAGCATTCCGAAAACTTAAATTTCTGTAGCTTTTTTGCTATAGTTATATTATACTTTACAAAATTTTATGACATTTTCCTTAGGAGGATAAATAAATGAAATTGCTGAAGAAAATGGTACTTGCTGCCGGTTGCGCATTGCTGTGCACTGCGGTATTCGCGCAGGAGCAGGCAGGTTCAAGCCAGTCATCGAAATCCGAAACATCTATAGAAGATGAATATCTGAATGACCTTGACGGTATCGTAATCATGAGCCTTGCGCAGTCGGAGGAATACGACAATAAGCTGGTTGCGCTGAACTTTCTTGAAGAAGCCGTAAAGAGCGGTAATATCAGCGAAGATGTTCAGAACGCTCTCAATCAGCTTGCCGGCGAGGGAATTTTCTCCCAGACCCGTTCAAACCGCAGAGTTATGAATAATTATCCTGATATTCGCCGCCGCGCATGTCTTGCGCTTGGAAAAGTCAAAAACGACAAGGCAAAAGATCAGCTGATGAAAATAATGGTTGCGGACAATGAGCCTATGGTTATCGCCGCTGCGGTAAGCTCCTTGGGAGAAATCGGGTTGGATAATGATGCGGTCGTTGATGCCATTTCTTTTGCAAACCGCCGGAATCAAGTTATGAACCCGACCAGTTCCCTTGCTTATGAAGTGCTTGAAGCATATACCAAGCTGATCGAAAATACTGAAAATAAAAAGGTAATCATTACTTCGGTTACCCAGATTGCCTCCGACTATCATTACATCACGCCGGTACGTAATAAAGCGCTGCAATTTCTGAAACAATATCAGAGCAGCGGTAAATCTTCAAAGTAGAAAAAAATAAGGCTGAAATCGTACGAGTTTCAGCCTTATTTTTATAAAAACAAAAAATGAGAGATGCGGGATTCGAACCCGCCACCTTCGGCTCCGGAGGCCGACGCTCTATCCAGATGAGCCAATCTCTCATGGCTGTGTACTGTATACAGATTAAATTTTATTGTCAAGTAATTTTGCACTCAATATAAAGTTTATATGCATAAAATATGAGGAAAACATGGAACCTATCATTTTAGCGTCATCTTCTCCGCGCAGACAGGAAATATTAAAAATGCTCGGTATTCCGTTCCGCGTTATCATGCCGAATGTTGATGAATCGCTTACGCTGGGATTGGCATCCGATAATATTCCGGAGCTGCTTGCTCATGAAAAGGTATCGGCGGTTTTACAGTCTCTGCCGCCGGAACAGGAGATTCCGTGGATACTGGGCGCGGATACGGTTATCATGAAAAACGGGAAGCTGTACGGGAAGCCGGAAAATCAGGAGCAGGCGGAATCTTTTTTGCGGGATTTTCAAGGCAGTTCCCATACGGTCATTACTGCGCTCGTACTATATGACGGAAAAAAGAAAGTAACGGTATCCGAATCGGTAAAAACCGTCGTAACATTCGCGCCTATGAGCGATGAGGAAATTCAATGGTACGTCGACACGGGGGAGTGGCATGGAGCTGCCGGCGGGTACAGAATTCAAAGCCTTGCGTCTTGCTTTATCAAGCGCATTGACGGTTCCCAGAGTTGTGTTGCCGGCTTGCCCATAAACGAGCTATATGCTATATTGAAAAAGCAGAATTATTCTATTTTGGAATGATGCTGCCGTAACTATCGATATAGTAAGAATATACGGTATTACGATCTTCCGTTCGCCGCATGGCGTATCGAGAAACAGAGTATGGTTGGCAGTCGGCGAATGTATCCGGCGTGTCCACGTGAAGGAGTCAGTCATGGCAGTAGTAACCATGAAAAACCTGCTTGAATCGGGTGTGCATTTCGGTCATCAGGTCAAGCGCTGGGATCCGCGCATGAAAAAGTATATTTTTTCTGAGCGCAACGGAATCCATATCATTGATTTGCAGAAAACAACAGCTGCAATTAAAGAAAGCTATGAAACCGTAAGAAAGATTGTTTCATCGGGAAAATCCATTTTATTTGTGGGAACAAAAAAGCAGGCGCAGCAAGCGATTCAAAAAGAAGCGGAACGCTGCGGTATGTTTTATGTGAATAACCGCTGGCTCGGCGGAATGCTCACAAACTTTTCTACTATTAAAAAGTCTCTTCTGCGTCTTAAAAAAATTGAAAAGATGGAAGTTGACGGTACTTTTAACAATCTGACAAAAAAAGAAGTCTCTGCGCTTCAGAAAGAGAAATCAAAACTGGAGAAAAACCTTGGCGGTATCAAGGAGATGAAGGAACTGCCGGGCGCGATTTTTATCATCGATACGCATAAAGAGCAGATTGCGGTAGCGGAGGCGCGCCGCATGGGTATTCCGATCATTGCTGTTGTCGATACGAACTGCAATCCGGACGGTATTGATTATCCGATTCCGGGCAATGACGATGCGATTCGTGCGATTTCGTTGTTTACATCGATTATTGCGAATGCGGTTATTGAATCGGATAACGAAAGCGGGCTGAAGATTCTCGAAAATCTTGGCGATGAAGATGACGGCATCCAAACCGATGCTGCAAACAGAAACGAAGACGTTGAAATAGAAGATTACAGTAACTATCAGCCGACGGAACAAAAAGAAGCGGATGTTGAAGCGGACGAAAAGGATGCTCAAGATCTGGTGGACGAAGATAAAATCTACAAAGACTGATAGCTTGACGGGCGGCCGCACGGTCGCCGCATGAGGGGATAGAACTATGGATATTAAGGCAACTGATATAAAAGAGCTTCGGGAAAAGACCGGAGCCGGCATGATGGAGTGCAAAAAAGCGCTCATTGAAGCCGGCGGCAATCTGGCCGATGCGGAGAAAATATTGAAAGAAAAGGGCTTGGCCGCGGTTGCCAAGCGTTCCGACCGCGCAACCGGCGAAGGACGTATTTTCATTAAGCAGGATGGAAATAAAATCGCGATGGTTGAGCTGACGTGCGAGACGGATTTTGTCGCCGGGAACAAGGATTTTATCGAGCTCGGCGATAAGCTTGCCGACATTTCGTTGAAAACGGGAACGGACGGAGTGTCGGATGAACAGAATGCGCTGCTTCAGGATTTGGCAATTAAAATCCGGGAGAATATGGCGGTCAGGCGCGCGACGGTTGTTGAAGTTCCTGCAGGGGCGGCGGCATCGACCTATATTCATCACAACTTTAAAATCGGTTCGATTGTGGTGATTACCGGTTCGGCGGATGCAAAAATAGTAGAATTCGCGCACGAATGCTGCTTGCATCTTGCGGCGAATACCCCGTCTTACATCAAGCGGGATGAAGTTCCGGCCGAATATATTGCGGAACAGACCGAGATTTTCAAAAAGCAGATGGAAGATGATCCGAAAGTGGCGGAAAAGCCGCAGAATGTCAAAGACGGTATTCTGAAAGGAAAAGTCAGTAAGCATCTTGCAGAAATTTGCTTTATGGACCAGATGTTCATCGACGACGAAAAGAAAACGGTTGAAGCAAAGCTTGCGGAAGTCGCTAAGGAAAGCGGCGCAACTCTTTCTTTCGATAAGATTGCGTTGTTTGTACTCGGCAAGTAAACTCGATGGGGAGCCGCGGCGAATGCGGTTCCCTATCGGAATTAAAATTTTGTTATCAAGGGGAATGATATGGTGGAAAATAACGAACAACGAATGGAAAAGACTGTTGCGGCCCTTAAAGATTCGTTTAATGCAATACGGACGGGACGCGCTTCGGCAGCGCTTTTTGACAAGGTGCGGGTTGATTATTACGGTACAAAGTCTCCGCTGAATCAAGTTGCGACTGTTGCAATTCCGGAAGCCCGGTCGGTTATTATCACGCCGTTCGATAAATCGCTCATCGGAGAAATTGAAAAAGCGCTGCAATCCTCCGATCTGGGATTGAATCCGTCCAATGACGGAAAAGTGATACGCATCGCGATTCCGCCGCTTACGGCGGACCGCCGCAAAGAGTTGGTAAAACAAATTAAGTCGATAACGGAAACGTCCCGCACGACGATCCGCAATATTCGGCGCGACGGCAATGATGAGTTGAAAAAACAGCAGAAAGCCGGAGAGCTTACGGAAGATTCCCTGAAGCAGGAAGAAGATAAGCTCCAAAAGCTGACTGACAAATATATCGCTGAAATTAATAAAATTTACGAATCCAAAGAAAAGGAAATACTGGAAGGCTGATGCCGGAGATAGACAAAGGTTCGCTTCCGACTCATGTTGCCCTGATTATGGACGGCAACGGTCGGTGGGCGGTACAGCGGAAACTGCCGCGTACCAGCGGTCACAAAGAAGGTTTGAATGCGGCGAAGGATATTATGGGCGCCGCAGCGGATCTTGGGATTCCGTATGTGACGCTCTATGCTTTTTCTACGGAAAATTGGAAGCGCACGGCGGATGAAGTCGGCTATTTGATGTCGCTGATTCGTTTGCATTTACGGGCGGAACTTGATTTTTACCGGCAAAAGGGAATCAAGGTTCGGCATATCGGTGATTTGGCCGGGCTTCCGGAAAATATTCAGAAGGAAATTATCCGCGCGCAAGAAGAGACTGCTGATTTTTCGGGTACAACGTTGGTTCTTGCAATCAATTATGGCGGGCGGGACGAAATTGTCCGCGCAATGCGGAAAATAGCAGTGCAAGCGGCCGAATCGGATGCGATGACCGAAGAAAAAGTCAGCAGCTTTTTTGATGTGCCGGATTTACCGGATGCGGATTTATTGATACGGACGGGCGGCGAGCGGCGGCTCAGTAATTTTTTGTTATGGCATTCGGCGTATGCGGAATTTATTTTTACGAATACGCTGTGGCCGGATTATAATCGGGAAGAGTTCTTTAAAAATATTGAGGAATTTCAGCGGAGGAAACGGCGGTTCGGGGGAATTTCAAGTTGATTGGTGAATGGGCATGAACAAGATACTGAAAAGACTTTTGATATTTTTCATCGGGATTCCTTTGGTAATCGGCATCGTGGCGGTCGATATTTTTCATCACCTTCCATTAAATGCGGTCGTAATTCTGTGCTCTTTCATCGCGGCTCTGGAGCTCTACGCTCTCTTTAGTCGCTCCACTCCCTTGCTTTCAAAGCCGCTTGTCGTTTCTTTGAGCACGGCGCTCCCGCTGTGCACCTATGTTTTTTTAATCTTCAAACAAAATGTGAGCGCTATCGGTTGGCTTGCTCTCGCTGCCGTATTTATTCTCATGACGCACGAGGCGTTTTCCAAACAATCTTTTAGGGAGTCGAATACGAAAGTGGCGGCATCGGTATTCATCGTATTTTACAGCGGCTTCCTGTTTACTTTCCTAATTCGGATGACTGCGCTTGAAAAATCGGCCGTTTTTTTATCGCTCTTTTTTTTGACGGTTTTTCTTTGCGATTCTTTGGCGTGGTTTTTCGGCGTTTTATTCGGCAAGAACAACCGCGGCCGCATCGCATGCAGTCCGAACAAAAGCATTGCAGGCTTTGTCGGCGGCTATATCGGTGCGCTTACCGCTTGCGCGGCGGCTAAAATCATATGGCGGGATATTTTTACCGGTTCGCTCGTAAAAATGCTCGGCTTAGGGCTTGCGGTTGCGACTGCGGCCATTGCCGGCGACCTTATCGAATCAGTGTTCAAACGTTCGGCCGATGTTAAAGACAGCGGAACGGTAATTTTAGGGCGCGGCGGTATATTGGATTCGATGGATTCCATTCTTGCGGCGGCTCCGGTTTACTATATTTTAATCTGCGTACTGTATCAGCCGCTTCCCACGGTTTGACTGAAGAATACGCGTCGATTTTTTGACGATTCGGCGGTTTTTGAGAGGTATGGAAATACTGCTCCGGCCGCTGCGTTTCGTCGACGTTCCTAAAACGGAGATATGAAAATGAAAAAAATTCTTGTACTCGGCTGTACCGGTTCTATCGGAACGAATACGTTAAGCATCGTACGCAATATGCCGGAAGATTTTTGTATCTGCGGCCTGTCCGCGTACAAAAATAAGGATTCGCTTGCAGCTCTTTCCGAAGAATTCGGCTGCAAATCGACGCTGACTGCGGAAGACGGGCTTGAGGGAATTCGGAATTTAATTGAAACGGCGGCTCCTGACGTTATCGTCAACGGTATTGCAGGTTCGGCGGGGCTTTTGCCGTCCAAAATTGCTGCCGAATCGGGCGTAACGCTCGCGCTTGCGAACAAAGAGACGGTCGTTATGGCGTGGCATTTGATAAAAGCGGCCGCCGATCGTCATAATTGCGCCGTTATTCCCGTCGATTCGGAACATTCGGCCATTTTTACGCTGATAAATCAAGCGGGGCGGGATGCCCTTTCCGAAGTGATTATAACGGCAAGCGGCGGGCCGTTCCGGACGCTTTCATCCGGCGAGCTTGAAAACGTGACGGTGGAGCAGGCGCTCGCGCATCCGACGTGGAAAATGGGTAAGAAAATATCGGTCGATTCGGCGACGCTTGCAAATAAAGGGCTTGAAGTGATTGAAGCCGCGCGCCTCTTTGATGTGCCGGTCGAAAAAATTAAGGTCGTCGTGCATCCGCAGAGCATAGTTCATTCGCTGGTGCGCACGAATGACGGAATGTTGTACGCGCAATTATCCGAACCGGATATGCGCCATCCGATTTATGCGGCGCTGACGTGGCCGGAAAACAAAGCGGGGCATCTGGATACGTTTGAGCTGTTCGACAATACGCTCACCTTTTTCCGCCCGCGCACAAAGGATTTTCCGATGCTCGAGTATGCGTTTGAAGCGGCGCGGAACGGCAAATCCTACACCATCGCCTACAATGCCGCCAATGAAGTTGCCGTCAATGCCTTCCTCGAAAAGCGGATTGATTTTACGTCGATTTCCCGCATTGTGCGCGCCGTGCTCGACAAGGATTGGACGCTCATGCCGGAAGATTTCGATGCGGTGCTGGCGCAGGACGAAAAGGCGCGGAAACTCACTGAGGAAATTTTATGAGGATTCTGCTGGGGTTTTTATACTTGTGCATCCTTATCCTCATTCATGAATTCGGACATTTTATTGCGGCAAAGCGCGCAGGCGTTGCGGTCGAATCTTTTTCAATCGGATTCGGGCCCATTTTGCTGCACAAAAAAATCGGGGCGACCGATTATCGGCTCTCTCTTTTTCCGTTCGGCGGTTATTGCGGCATGAAGGGGGAAAAGGATTTTCAAAAATCGTATGAAGCGAAACTCGATCGCATTGAAGCCGAAGCGGATTCCCTGTACGGCGTTCATCCGCTGAAGCGGACGGCCATTGCCGTTGCGGGCCCCTTGGCAAACGCGCTGTCGGCATGCGTCGCCTTTACCATTGTTGCGCTGACCGGTTATTCGTATTATGCGTATTCGACGAAGATAACGCTTGCCGATGAAGCGTATCCCGACGTGCACAGCGCGGCGCGCGATGCGGGATTGCGTTCAGGCGATCGTATAACCGGCGTGAATAAAAAGGCGGTCGGCGATTTTTCGGAATTGCTCATAGAGATTGCGAGCCGTCCCGACGAGGATGTAACGCTGACGGTGGAGCGAGACGGTGAGACGATGCATTTTACCGTGCACACGGACTTCGACAAAAAATCGGGCAGCGGGAAGATCGGCGTTGTTGCCGATACGGATTCGCTTGAAAAGCGGCTGCGGCCGCCGCTGCCCTTGCTGCGCGCACTCGGGAAGGGGATCGGCGATACGGGCTCTGCTATTTTTTTGACCGTAAAGGGAATCGCCTCTCTTTTTAAAGGGGCGGATTTGAAACAATCCGTTTCAGGGCCTGCGCGGGTTGCCGACATGCTCGGCGGTGCGGTTACCGATAGCCTTGCGGACAAATCCGCGGCCGGTATGCTCACCCTCGTTGCATACATTAGCATCTCGCTGTTTATCATGAACCTCTTGCCCGTTCCCGTTCTTGACGGCGGTTTGGCGCTTTTTTCGCTCATCGAATGGATATTCAGACGCAAAATGAATCCGAAAGTGCTCTATTACATTCAGTTTGCCGGCGTTGCGTTTATCGCCGTGCTTTTTATGGCAGGAGTTTTTTCGGATATTACTTATTTTAAGGCGATTATACAGAATAAAGGAATCATCAAATGAAACATCCGGCATCGCTCCCCCTCCTTGCGCTGTGCGCTGCGTTTTCCGTCTATCCGCAGTCGCATATTTCAACTCAGCCGCATTCCGGAGCCGTTTCCGTCATCGTTTCGGCCGGATCGGAAAGCGGCGCTGAAAAATCCTATATCAGTGCGGGAAACGACGGTTTTCTGGTCAAATGGACGGAAGACCGGCAGGGCGAGCATTATCAAATTTCCGAATACGAAATAAAAGCGGCCGCAGCAAGCGCCGACGGGCGTTTTATTGCGGTGTACGAAACGGATGGCGGCACGGTGAACCGCATTGCGCTGTGGGACTGGGAAACGCTGTCGCGGAAGTGGGCGCGCCGTTACCGCGACACGATTACATCGCTTGCGTTTACTGAACAGGGGAATTTTTTGATGGTCGGCACGGCAACGGTGAGCGGCCTTGAGTTTTTGAAGGCCGAAAGCGGCGCGGTCGCAGAAGGGAAAGTAAAAGATGCGACGGGAATTATTTCTTACGCCGTCACGAGCGGTTCGGAGAAAAATGCGGCCATGTATTCGCCTGCGGGCAATCTTTCGTTTTACGATTTGACGACGGGGCGCATCAAACAGCGGAACGCCGTAACGCAGGGGCTGTCGCAGGCGACGCTCTTCAATAACTTTCTGTTTCTTGCAGGGGTGAAGGACGGAGCCGTAACGGTCGTTTACAGTCCGACGGGTAAAACGCTTGCGACGATCCGCGCGGCGGAGCCCGTATTGCTTGCGTCCAAAAACGACCGGAATCTCTATTATCTTGAAAACGGCGGAAAAGGTTCGTATACGCTCAAAATGCTTGAAAATATCGGCAATCGAACGGTGTCGAATCCGAAAACGCTTAAAACTTTTAAAATCCCCCGTGCGCACGGCGCAATTACATGCGGCGCAAAAGCGGAAAATGAAATTATGTTCGGCACGCATACCGGCGCGCTGTATGCCATCGACGTTGCGGATGCGGAGGCAGGACCGCTTGCGCTGACGGAAGACATTTACGACAAAATATTGGACATGGCGCCCGCCGGCGAAAATTTTTACTTCCTGACGAAACATGCGCTCTTCCAATCATCATACAGCACCGGAGTCATAAACCGGATCGGCGATAATCCGGGCAGGACGCAGCTGATTCCGTTCGGCTCGTCCGTTATCTTGTGGTCGAAGGGAACGCGGGAGCCGGTGCAGCTGTTCGACTATACCGCGCCGAAGTTATCGACGCTGTATACGCCGAAGACGGCTTTGCAATCGCTCAGGCGGCATGGCGCGCTGCTCGTCGATATAGAAAGCGGCGTGTCGGTCAACGCATTCGATTTGGAAAGCGGGGAGCTCCGCGAGCTTTATACCGGCGCGGGGCTACAGGATGCGCTGCTTGCAGGCGACGGCGCGGTGTATGTTGCAAAATCCGATGCGACCAATCCGCAGGCTCCCTTAATCCGCGTGGATATGGCGACGCGGGAAACGGCTCCGGTACCGGTGAGCGGCAATGTCGCCTTCGGGCTGAGCGCAGACGAAAAAGCTGTCTACGGAATCAGCGTTCAGGAAAACGATTCGGCAAAGCGCACGTCCGTTTTTAAGTTCGATACCGGAACCAAACATGCCGCAACGCTCTCTGTCTTCAACGGCGAGTTTGCGGATGCATTCACCTATTTGTATTATCCGGAGCTCTACACGAACATCGGTCAAACGGTCGGGCAGAATACGATTCGCTCCATCAACCTTTCCGACAACAAGTCCGTCATCTTTAACCGCTCGGCTTCAATGCCGAATAAAATCAGCCGGAATACGGAACGGACGGTGATACTCAACCGCGACGGGAGCATTTCATGGTATGAACCGGGCCGCCCGGATGTGCTTGCCGACTGGTATTTGACGAAAGAAGGGCAGTGGTTTGAGTTTTAGGCGTACTTTCCGGTGTCGGCTGACCGGATAAACGCTCCGGCGCAGGGCGCGCATTCGCCTAAAAAAATCACCCGTAGCATCATATTTATGATATAATGCGTTCTTATAAAACTCATCTTAATTTTAGGAGTATCACTATGGCAAGATTTACGTTACCGCGCGATTTGTATCACGGCAAGGGCTCGATTGAAGCACTCAAATCGTTTAAGGGCAAACGCGCGATTGTATGCGTCGGCGGCGGAAGCATGAAGAAATTCGGATTCCTTGACAAGATAACCGCATATTTGCGGGAAGCCGGAATGGAAGTAAAGCTTTTTGAAGGGATTGAACCGGATCCGTCGGTTGAAACGGTTATGCGCGGCGCCGCTGCGATGCAGGAATTTGCGCCTGACTGGATTATTGCGGTGGGCGGCGGCTCTCCGATTGATGCGGCGAAGGCGATGTGGATTAAGTACGAATATCCGGATATTACGTTTGAAGAAATGTGCAAGGTATTCGGTATTCCGGAACTGCGGCGGAAGGCGCATTTTTGCGCGATTTCTTCAACGTCGGGTACGGCGACCGAAGTTACGGCATTCTCAATTATCACCGACTATTCCAAAGGCATTAAATATCCTATCGCGGATTTTGAAATTACGCCGGATGTCGCAATCGTCGATCCGGATCTTGCCGAAACGATGCCGAAAAAGCTGGTCGCTCATACCGGCATGGATGCGATGACGCATGCCGTTGAAGCGTATGTATCGACGGCGAACTGCGATTTTACCGATCCGCTGGCGATCCACGCGATTGAAATGATCCAAAACAGTTTGGTCAGCTCATACGGCGGCGACATGGGAGCGCGCGCGCGGATGCACAATGCGCAGTGCCTTGCGGGCATGGCGTTTTCCAATGCGCTGCTCGGAATCGTCCATTCGATGGCGCATAAGACGGGCGCGATCTTCGCCGACTGCGGAAACGGCGCGCATATCATTCACGGCGCGGCGAACGCCATGTATCTGCCGAAAGTCATTGCGTTCAACGCAAAAGACCCGACTGCAAAGAAGCGCTACGGCGTGATTGCCGATTACATGGGAATTGAAGCGAAGGACGCTACCGACGACAAGAAAGTTGCCGCATTGATTCAGTATCTTCGCAAAATGAATGACGACCTGAATATTCCGCACTGCATTAAAAACTACGGCGCGGACAGCTTCCCGTGCGATAACGGCTTTGTTCCGGAAAAGGTGTTCTTGGAGCGCTTACCGGACATCGCCAAAAACGCCATCGCGGATGCATGCACCGGCTCAAACCCGCGCCAGCCGACTCAAAAAGAAATGGAAGAGCTGCTTAAATGCTGCTACTACGATACGGAAGTGAATTTCTAATTCCAATCCCGCTTTTGCCCCGATGCCCGTCCGCTTACAACGGCGGGGAGTCGGGGCTCATTATGTACGCGCGGCGTATGCGTTTTGACGGAGAGGAAGCGCCTACGCGGAAGCCAATCTGATCGATGCGTAGATATACTTTCGCAGATGCGTTCGTATGAAGCGCCGACTTCATGCGCCTTCCGTCACGAATTACCGGAACAACATATTGGGGCAAATATCGTTCGGCGTATTGTGCAGCCGGACGGGGGAACGGAGAGTGCCGATTTTCCGCCGGAGTGGGGGAGAGCGAGCTGGCGGGAGGCGTTGCGGTTTGATGACGCAAATGGTGTTTTCCCATTTTGCCTCGATACCCGTTCACTTGCAACGACGGGGAGTCGATGCGCATTATTTACGTGCGGCGTATGTGCTTTGATGGAGGTGTATACGCGGAAAGTAATCTGAGAGATGCGTTTGCATGAAGCGCTGACTTCGTGCACCTTCGCTACGAATTACCGGAACAACATATTGGGGTAAATATTGTTCGGCGCGTTGTGCAGTTGGCGGGGGAGCGGAGAGTGCCGATTCCCGCCGGAGTGGGGCGGGTGGTTGGACGGGAGGCGTTGCGGTTTGATGCCGCAATGGTGTTTTTCCGCTTTTGTCCCGATGCCCTTCTGCTTTTGCAATGGCGGGGAGTCGGGGCGCATTATTTATACGCACCGTATGAGCTTTGACGGATGCGTACACGCGGAAGTCAATTTGATCGATGCGTAGATATACTTTCGCGTATGCATTCGTATGAAGCGCCGACTTCATGTGCTTTCCGTCAAGAATTATCGGAACAACATATTGGGTTAAATATGGTTCGGCGCATTGTGCAGCCGGACGGGGGAGCGGAGAGTGTCGATTTTCCACCGGAGTGGAGTGCCCGCGGGCAGGCGGGAGGTGTTGTGGTTTGATGACGCGCATGCTGTTTTCCCGCTTTTGCCTCGATACCCGTCCGCTTGCAACGGCGGGGAGTCGGGGCTCATTATTTACGCGCAGCGTATGCTCTTTGACGGAGGCATATACGCGGAAGCCAATCTGAGCGATGTGTAGATATACTTTCGCCGATGCATTCGTATGAAGTGCCGACTTCATGCGCTTTCTGTCACGAATTACCGGAACAACATATTGGGTAAAATATCGTTCGGCGTATTGTGCGGCTGGACGAAGGCGTTGCGGTTTGAGGGATGCGTATACGCGGAAGTCAATCTGAGCGGTGCGAAGATATACTTTCGCGTATGCATTCGTATGAAGCGCCGACTTTATGCGCTTTCCGTCACAAATTACCGGAATAACATATTGGGTTAAATATGGTTCGGCGCATTGTGTATCCCGACGGGGGCGGAGGTTGCCGTTTCCATCGGGCGTGGTTGAGGGCGGGCGGAATGCGAGAGGGGACGAATGCCATTTTCACCTTATCTATCAGATTTAGATAGTGTTATCTAAGACCTTTAGCTTGCCCTATCTAATGGTCGTAGATCGTGCTATCTAAACCTCATAGAGCGCTCGGTCTAAGACCGTTAGATGAAGTTATCTATGACATATAAATGGAGAGGCAGTCCGTCAGTTATTGCGCGAAGCGGCACTTGTACCCTATAACGGCATTTGTCCGCGACGCAGGACGATCAAAGGGGATTTGACGAACGCAAGTAGGGAGTCCGCTACGCTTTTGCCGTCCATCGGCGTCATTTTATTCGGACACGGCGGAAATGCCGATAAGCCCACCGACGGCGTTCCCTCTCCCGTGCTACTACTCTGCCGCCGGTTATCGCTCCGTAGCCTCCCTCTCTTGTCCCCATTGGAACGCGAGCCGTTCAGTGTCCCGTACAAGCAGTTTTCTCCTCAATGTAAATATTTCGCTCCGCCTTATCTATCAGATTTAGATCGCCTTATCTAATGGTCGTAGATCGGGCTATCTATACCTCATAGAGCGCTCGGTCTAGGACCGTTAGATGGAGTTATCTATGGCGGATAGAGGAGCAGGCTGTCCGTCAGTTATTGCGCGAGGCGGCACTTCTACCTGATAACGACATTTGTCCGCGACGCGGGACGGTCAATCGGGGATTTAACGAACGTAGGCGAGAACTAGGCTCCGCTTTTGCCGTCCATCAGCATCATTTTATTCGGGCACGGCAGAAATGCCGATAACCCCACCGACGGCGTTACAAAATCCCTCTAAGAACCTGTTTGGAGTCTCATAAAAAAGAGTGCTATAACGGTCTTTTTGATAGATTGCAGAGCAGTATAAACCTTAAACTTTTGTTTTTCTAAAGGAATCTTTGTTTTCGAACTAAATAAAGCTCCGTTTTAAGTCTCATTGTTTGAAAAAGACCTAAAATATATGATTTTTCCGTTTTAGCAGGTTATATTAGTTACATAGGGGACTCCAAACAGGCTCTAAGAGAAAACCATTGTCAAAACCGTCATTATGAAAACAAACTTGTAAACGTCGTCGTCAGCGGAGGCTCGCAGATGACGACGACGGGAAATGCGGGAGATGAAGAGTGGCATTTTCAGCCAAAAACGATATTCATTGGATGGAGGCGTTGCAATATGACAGCATGAACAGTGTTCCCCCTCCCGCGCTACTCCACCACCTCCTCCATCTCCCGCACCCACTGAAACGCGAGCCGTTCCGTGTCTTGTGCGGGGCAATCCGGTCGCGCTTCGATGCGGATTATGCCGCAGTACCGGAAGCCGTGTTTTTCGATGAGGCGGCGCATGACGCGGTTGTCTTTGTAGGTGTCGATGCGAACGCTGGCGTATGCGGCTTTTGCGTAGTCTGCGGCTGCGGCAAAAACGCCGCGCGCGTGTCCGTCGCTTGCGATGCGGTGGAGCGTCGCATAGGGCAGGTCGTTGAGCCATGCGCCGTCGATAGTCGCGTAGGTCGGGTCGGCGCCGGCAATCAGCGCAAAAACGCCGTGAATGTCGCCTCCTGCACATACGGCGTAGAAATTTCCGGCTGCGATGTCGCGCTCGAGAAGGTCTTTCGACGGATAGCCGTCCTCCCATTGATTCGGATTGCCCGTCGCTTTCATAAAGGCTCTCGCACGGGCAAAAATCGCCGCAGCTGCCGGAAAGTCCTCAAGTCTTGCGGGGCGTATGCGTAAATCGACGGTCATTGCTGCCTCCCTCACGGCTAAAACTGCTCCGGCAACGGGGCGATCACAGTCATTGGATTGCCGCTTGCGGGATGCGCAAAGGAAAGGCGTTCGGCATGGAGCATTGTGCGCCCGTATTTCGGTGCCCCGTAGAGCGTGTCGCCTAAAATCGGCAAACCTACCGATGCAAGATGAACGCGGATCTGATGAGTGCGCCCCGTAAGCGGACGCGCTTCAATCTTTACAACGGGAAGATTGCCGATAACGCCGCGCTCAAGCGCCGTAAAATCGGTACGCGCATATAGTCCGCCTGAATCCGCGCTTAATTCCCCCCATTTTGCCCGTGCGCTTTTGGGGCTTATGCGCCCGATATGATTTTCTACAAAAAACTCAGAGCCTTTTTCCAAGGGGCAGCAAGTCCGCCCTCCCCGCCCTTTTTCGGAAACGGCGCACACGGCGCGGTAAACTTTTTGCACGGTACGCTTTTCAAACATTTCGTGGACGGCGGCATTGACGGCGCGGTTTCTCGTAAACAGGATAACGCCGCTTGTCTCGCGGTCAAGGCGGTGCATAATTCCCGCGTACGGCGGATTGCGCAGCGCCGGCGCATTCTTCCAGAGGTAGCGCACGACCGACGCATGAAGGCAAGCGCGCTTTTCGCCGCCGACAATCGTTTCTTCCGTCGGGAAAAACGCGGGCTTGTTCACGGCAATCAAATCGCCGTCCTCAAACAACACATCGGCAGCAGTCAATTCAAACGCAATATCGTCCGCTTGCTTTTCAAAAAAGAATTTTTCCGTATCGAAGTCCGCGCACACCGTCTGCCCGCGTAGAAGCTCATATGAAGGACGACGGATTTGACGCCCGTCGACGCTGACCGCCCCCGCGACAATCATCCGCCGTATTTTTGAATTCGACAGGATTTTAATAGAAGATTTTTTACACGCGGAAGATACGGCAGGGGCTAATTCCGAACGCAGAAAAATATCGAGCCGTGTTTTTGATTCAGCATAAAACGTGAATTTCATAGGATTTTATAATCGGGACCGTCGTCGCCTGCAAAGATTTTGACCGCGCACTTTTCCATGCACACGTTGTTTGCAAACGCGGCAATGTCGAAACTTTCAAGGGACAGCAAATCGTCGGGACTAAAATCGGTTTCGACGACGCATTCTTCACCCTCACCTGAAAGCCTTGCAAACGCTCCGTTTAAGCGTACGATGTTCCGAACAACCGGCAGCAAATGCGGGAGCCGCTTTTCATCGTATTTGATTTTGAGAAAAGAGAGCTGCATTTTTTCAATTTCCGAATGCGGCGCGTCCTCCGGCACAAAACCGGAGCGGAAATCGCAGCTTCCGAGCCGCTGCCACTCGGCAAAATCCGCAAAAAAACGCGAAGGCTGAATTTTAAGCGGCTTTAAGACCGACAAAAACCACGGCACTGCGCGTCCTGCGGAATAAAATGTCCGGCAGGCAAAGGCGATGTCCCGCGCCCGCCTAATATCCGCTGCGGAAAACAACGCGCTTACGTGTGCCGGATGCGTCTCTTCGCCGGAACTCTGCGTTTGTTCAAATTCAATGTGATTGGGATAAAGAGAGGCCGCAAAGTCGAGACGGTCGGTAAAGGATTTTACCGAATCGCTGGCGCAGTCGGCATAAAAAAGACGAATGCCGAAGACGAGAGACGCATTATTGAGCAGCGCCGCCCGCCGCGAATACAATTTTTTATCGAAAAAGCTGTGTCCATCCGCGCAGGAAAGCGTAAAATCCAGCTCCAGCGAACAGCTTAAAAAAGAAGCGGCGCGGCAAATCTCCGCGTCAAGAACGGACGGTTCCACTCTTACGGAAAAAAACGCGTCGGGAAGATCGCGCTCGGCAATCTTCAAAAAGCGCAAAACCGCAGCTTTATCTTTTGCAAAATCCGCATCGCGGATAAAAATGATTTTTTCTCCCGCAGTTTTGAGCCGCGCTAAAAAATCTTCAATCGCCTGCCGAGTCCATCCCGAAGAAGCGGATAAATCGCAGACGCTCACAGCAGCGGAATTCCTGCCTTTTTGCATTCCTGCCGAACGCTCTCGGGCCACACGCTCACTTGAGTTTCACCGATATGCGCTTTACGCAGCAGGAACATACACAATCTCGACTGCCCTATACCGCCGCCGAGCGTAAAACTCAATTCGCCGTTTAAAAGGCGTTTGTGAAAATCAAGTTCCGCCCGATCTTCCATGCCGCGCTCTTTCAATTGAGCGCGAAGCGATTCGGGACCGACGCGGATTCCCATCGAAGACAGCTCAAAGGCAGTCCCTAAAACGCCGTTCCAGAGAATCAAATCGCCGTTTAAGCCGACGTGCCCGTCGCCGCTTTCGGTAATCCAGTCGTCATAATCGGGAGCGCGTCCGTCATGTACCGAGCCGTCCGGCAGTTTTCCGCCGATTCCGACGATAAATACCGCGCCGTATTTTTTCGCCGCCGCGTTTTCGCGCTCTTTCGGCGATAATTTCGGATATTCGCGCTGGAGGTCGTCGGAATAGATGAGTTTTATTTCTTCAGGGAGAATGGGAGAAAGTTTTGAATAATGGTCGAAAATATAAAATTCCGTGCGCTTGAGGCTCCGGTAGACTTTTTTTACGATGTCGAGCAGAAAAAACACGTTTCTGTCCTTTTCGTCGATACACAATTCCCAGTCCCACTGGTCGACATACAGCGAGTGAATGGCGTCGAGCGTTTCATCAGGGCGGATGGCATTCATGTCCGTGTAAATGCCGAAGCCAGGCTTACACCCCATTTCCGTTACCTTGAGCCGCTTCCATTTTGCAAGCGACTGCACAATCTCCATGCGCTGCCCGCCCATCTCCTTGACTGCAAAAGACACGGGTTTTTCGACGCCGTTTAAGTCATCATTTATGCCGAGACCCGACGGGACAAAAAGCGGAGCCGTAACGCGCGTCAAATTCAATTCGGTGGAAAGCGATGTTTGAAAAAAATGTTTTATAGCGACAATCGCGTGCTCAGTTTCCCGAACCGCAAGAACAGATTTATAGTTAGCCGAAGTTTTGTACATAGTGTGGTCATCTTAGCGATATGGGGGGAAGTTTTCAATTATCTTTTATTTTTGGGAAAGGTATATCATCAGGGAGCGGCATCATTAATGCATATCTTCATTACTCTAGTAATAACATATCTTTTTATGTATAATGGCGATAATTTAAAACCTACATTAATGGAAATGTGGTATGACACAATCTGAAGCTGTTATTTTGACATTAGAAACACTGGGAGGGGTTGCCACTCTCGGTCAATTAAATCAAGAAATCTTCAAAATAAAAGATTGTACGTGGAATACGAAAACACCTTTTGCAAGTATCAGAAGAATAGTACAGCAAAATACGCAAATCTATAAAATAAAACCGGGTCTTTATGGATTAAAGAAGCTGCAAAAACAGCATGAACAAGATGGAATAATTGTTGAAACGGATACAAATAAGAAAACAAACGAAATACAAGAATTCAATCATTCGTATTATCAAGGGCTTCTTGTTACAATCGGCAACCTAAAGAAATTTTCCACCTTTGTTCCACAGCAAGACAAAAATAAAAAATTTATTAATCAGAAATTATCAGATATAAGAACTTTACAGGATATTCCTCCGTTTAGTTATGATGAGTTAGTTCATAGAAGCTCAACGATCGACGTACTTTGGTTTAACCGGCGAAATATGCCGCATTCATTTTTTGAAATAGAACATACAACCGATATACAAAACGCTTTACTCAAATTTAATGACTTACAGGATTTTTATACAAGAATGATAATAGTCGCCGATAAGTGTAGAAAAAATGAATTCGAATCAAAACTAAAATATGCCGCTTTTACCGAACTGCTTCAAAATAAACGCGTGGCTTTCTTGGACTATGATGCTTTGATAAAGCAATATGAACGGACTATCGAAGAAAATACGTATGGAGTGATATTATGACGCCGGAACTTACGGATTTTGTTACAGCTCAAAAAAATGAGATTGACCGACAGATAGATGCGCTCTTTTCTGCATATCCTAATTTGAAAAATAATAGTTATCCTGATGATTTATTCCTTATTATGGATAAATATCTTAGCTGGTATGCGGACGGACTTGCTATGGATAATGCCCATGACCGTAAAAAATTGATAAGTGTGATAAAAAAATTTTTACGACACGATGTATAATGTATTCAATCTTGCATTTATCAAGATACGAGAAAGACATTATTATTATCATTGATGGCGGCTGAGCAAAAATCGGATCCGTGGTGTGGTTAAAAGATGCAATAAAGTCAAAAAAATATACAACGGAACATAATAACGATAAAGTAATACACGTGTTTTCTCTGAGCGAATTCATCCAATGGGCAAATATCCGTTTTAGATAGAAAGCGGAATTTATCGTTAAGAAACGCCGTTTGTGGCGTAATTCGATTCATCTCATTAGTACATCAAGCCATCTCATTTTGGATAAAATGGCTCTATTGTTGTAATGAGGATACCATCCGGGAGGGGCAGCATGGCATTATCATTAAACGAAATTAAAACGCGGGCGCAACAATTTGTGCTGAATTGGAAAGAGAAGGCGGCAGCGGCGCGTGAAGAGGCTGATGCGCAAACATTTGAAAACGACTTTTTTGCGATATTCGGTGTGCCCCGCAGCAAGATTGCTGTGTTTGAGCATAAGGTAAAACTGCCGGACGGTTCAAACGGTTATATCGATCTTTTTTGGAAGGGTTACATTCTCATCGAAATGAAGTCTCCCGGCAAAGACCGGAAAAAAGCCTTTGAACAGGCAAAAGCCTATGCAAATGCGCTGCAGAATGCCGATATGCCGAAGGGCATTTTGATTTGCGATTTTGTTCATTTCGATTATTATCATTTAGAAAAAGATGCGGAGCTCACCTCTTTTACGATTGATGAACTGGCGGAGTATATTGAGCTGTTTCTCTTTCTTGCAGGTTACAAGGATGTTGAATATAAAAAGCAGGATGCAGTGAACATCGAAGCGGCGGAAAAAATGGGTGAGCTGCACGACACATTAAAAGCGATTGGTTATACAGGGCATCAGCTGGAGTTGTATTTGGTTCGGCTTTTATTTTGTTTGTTTGCTGATGACACCGGTATTTTTGAGCACGATCACTTTATTAAATATATTTTGCAGCGGACGAATGTTGACGGCAGCGATTTAGCGATGCACATTCAAAAGATTTTTGAAGTGCTCAATACGCCGAAAGAAAAGCGGCTTAGAACACTTGATGAGCAGCTGGCGCGTTTTCCGTATATCAACGGAGGGCTTTTTAAGGAGCAGCTTCCAACTGCGGATTTTAACTGTGCAATGCGGGAAAAACTGATTGAATGCTGTGCGCTTGATTGGAGCGGTATTTCTCCGGCAATTTTCGGTGCGATGTTTCAGAGTGTGATGA
>CAUTZW010000028.1:0-30124 GCA_963543045.1 uncultured Treponema sp. | reverse complement strand
GCCGCCAGCCTCGAGTTTTGCGGTCGCAAAACTTGCCAGCGAGGTCGGTTGTGTCGTGCGGAGATGCAGCTTGAGGTAGTGGTTTGTTGGCTGCCAGCGGGTCGAGCTGGCGTGAAAACTCGGCCGGAGAGATTTAGCTTGGATGGCCGCCAGCCTCGAGTTTTGCGGTCGCAAAACTTGCCAGCGAGGTCGGTTGTGTCACGCGGAACGGACAGCTGGAGGTAGCGGTTTGTTGGCTGCGGGCGGGGTCGGGCTGGCGTGAGAACTCTGCCGGTGAGACTTAACTTGGTCGGCTGCCAGCCTCGAGTTTTGTCTGCGACAAAACTCGCGAGCAGGTCGGTTGTGGGGGCGGAAGAACGAGTTAGAGCTAGCAGCTGGCTTGTGGGTGGAGGTAGGGCTGGCGGTAAAACTCTGCTGGTGAGACTTAATTTGGATGACCGCCAGCCTCGAGTTTTGTCTGGGGACAAAACTCGCGAGCGAGCATCGGCTTGCTGCGGAAGATGCAGCTGGAAGGTGTGGCTTGCTGTGCTGCGGGGGCTGACGGTAAAAACTCTGCCGGTAAGATTTAGCTTGGATGACCGCCAGCCTCAAGTTTGCGTCGGGCGGGAAAATGGGCATTTGGATGACGTAAGTGGCCGACCGCCCTAACAAGTTTGCCTACGGCAAACTTGCGAGCGGGTCGGTTGTGTCGCGCGGAGATGCAGCTGGAGGTAGTGACTTGCTTGTTTTGCGGGCGGGTGGGGCTGGCGTGAAAACTCTGCCGGTGGGATTTAACTTGGTCGGCCGCCAGCCTCGAGTTTTGCGACGCAAAACTCGCGAGCGGGGTCGGTTGTGTCGCGCGGAAGGGACAGCTGGAAGTTGCGGCTTGCTGTTGTGCTGGGGCTGGCGGTGAAACTCGGCCGGTGAGATTTAACTTGGATGACCGCCAGCCTCGAGAACGAAACCAGCAATTGCTGCGATTTCCGCTAAGATAGTCAGCAATTCCCGGAGCCGAGAGTCGCTTCCGACCTCTCGCAGAACAATCACGGTAACCAATCGAGCGAACACTCCCTCACCCCCGCACACTTCGCAATACATCCGTCGGACACCGCTCGGCATTCCCTCCCGCATCGGCAGACCGGCGATTCAGTCGGTATCGTCAGCAGAAAGTTCTTTTTGCGTGTCGGTGGCTTTGTTGCCCATCAGGATTGCCGCCCAATGCAGGTAAGAGACGTTTTCGCACACGATTTTCAGAATCACCATGAGAGGCACTGCTAAAATCATGCCGATAAAGCCCCACATCCAGCCCCAAAACAGCAGGCTGACAAGGATGACGAACGGCGAGATGCCTAAGTTTTCCCCTTCGATTTTTGGTTCGACGATGTTTCCTAAAATCATGTTGATTGCGGTGGAGCCGATCAGCATGAAGAGAATCGGAAAGGGATGCGGATAGAACTGGAGGAGGGCGAACAGCGACGTCATGCCGACGGAAAAGATTGAGCCGAACGTCGGTATAAAGTTAAGCACGAAGGCCAAAAAGCCCCAGAGGATTGCAAAATCGAGTTTGACGGCGGCCGCGCACACGTACACGAGGGCGCCGGTTGCAAGCGATACGAAAAACTTAATCGAAACGAAATGCACCGTTTCCAGGATGACTTTTTTTGTGATTTTCAGAAAACGGTTTTGGAATTTGCCGCCGAACATAAAGTTCAGCTTTTCACGGCTGGTTCTAATTTCGATGAGAAAAAATACCGTCAGCAGGAGCACGACGCCGAGCGATTTTGTGATAGAAATCAAATCGCCGGAAAGGGAAATGGCGGTTTTCTGAATAAACGCGCGCACTTTCAGCTGGCTCCAAATATTTTCGAAAAAAGTTTTATCTTCATAAAACTGGATCTTGAGGGTGTCGGCAAATATTTTATAAATCGAATTGAATTTCGACTCGTAATTCGGATATTGATTGAGAAAGGCCGTAAGGCTAGTGCCGAGTATCGTTGAAAGCAGCGTCAAAACGATTATGACGAGCAGCGTCACGGACACAATTCCCAGCGCCCACGGAAAATGCAGGCGGTCGTGCAGGCGCCTGGCAATCGGGTAGAAAACACAGGAAAGCAGCACCGCAACAGTTACCGGCAGCGACACCGCAACGGTAATCTTGAGCAAGAGGCCGAGCAGTACAACCGCAAAAAATACGAGAATATAAAAAATCCGCTTTGAATATTCGCTTTCCTGCATACGGCGCTATCGCTTCGGTTCGATGCGGTCGAAACCGCAATACGGGGTCAACACAGGCGGAATCGTTATCGAGCCGTCGGCATTTTGGTAATTTTCCATGATGGCAAGCATCGCGCGGCCGACTGCAATCGCCGTGCCATTCAGCGTATGGACGAACTTGTTTTTGCCGTCATCGTCGCGGTATTTGATGTTGAGTCTGCGCGCTTGGTAATCCGTGCAGTTCGACGTGGACGTAACCTCTCCATATTCGCCGCCGTTTCTGCCCGGCATCCACGCTTCTATGTCCCATTTGCGGTACGCCGGCGCGCCCAAATCACCCGTGCACGTGTCAACGACGCGGAAGGGAATGCCCAATCCGCTAAAAATCTCTTCTTCGATGAGCCGGAGCTTTTCATGGATTGCGTCGGACTCTTCCGCCGTCGCATACGCGAACATTTCAACTTTATCGAATTGATGCACGCGGTAAAGCCCCTTGCTGAATTGCCCGGCCGCCCCCGCCTCCCGCCGGAAGCAGTGCGAAAGTCCGCCGTACAGCAGCGGCAGCTTCGCTTTGTCGAGGATTTCGCCGGAATGATAGCCGCCGAGCGTAATTTCGGCCGTCGCAACCAGACACGAACCTTCGCCCTCAATCGCATAGACGTTGCTTTCGTTGCCGCGCGGACTAAAGCCGATGCCCTGCAAGACTTCTTCTTTTGCAACGTCCGGCGTTATAAACAGTTTAAAGCTGTGTTTGCGCAAAATCGTGAGCGCGTACATAATCAGCGCCTGCTCAAGGAAGACGGCTTCGTTTTTCAGATAATAAAACTTTGCGCCGGAAACCTTTGTCGCCCGTTCAAAATCGATTAAATCAAGCGATTCGGCAAGTTCCACGTGATCTTTCGGCGTAAAATCGAATGCGCGGATCGTTCCGGATTTTTTTACTTCAAGATTTTCCGCATCGAGTTTGCCGACCGGCGCGTCGGGATGCGCCATATTCGGAATTTTCCGCGCCGCATCCAAAAGAGAAGCCTCCGTTTCCGCCGCACGCCGTTCCGCCGCTGCGATTTCCTCTTTTAGCTGCCGTCCGCATTCAATCAGTTCCGTGCGCTTTTCCGCATCGAGTTTTTGCTTCATCGCGGCGGCATTTTCATTGCGCTTTTGCTGCAACTGCTGGAGCTGCGTTATCATTGCGGTGCGCTCATCGTAGAGTTTTACGACCGAATCGGCATCGGCGCTCATATTGCGGTTTTCGATATTCTTTTTTACCGCCGCAAGGTTATCTTTGATAAATTTATAGTCCAACATAAAAATCCTCTTAAAAATAATATGCGGGCGCCGGACGCTCTCACGCATCCGCCGCCGTCTGTGTTCGCGTTGCTTGTCCCGCACCCGGACGGAGCGGCTAAGATTCGATGGCGAACGTGACGCGCAATTCCGCCGTGATAACCAGATTGCCGTCCGTATCCGCCGTGCGGCGGGATTTTTCGCTTTCATGCAGCTCTTCTATAGAAAGAACCTCGCCGATCCTGCAGCCGCCTGCGCCCGCCAAAAGCGCGGCCTTTTCCTTTGCCTTTTGCATTGCCTCCGCGCGCGCTGCACGGAAGGCCTCCGCCGAGTCCGATACCGTGCGCACAAGCGAAGGAACCGGCATCGCAGGGGTCTTAGCGGCGTCGATAATATCGCCGAGACGTTCCGGATTCCGGAGCGTAATTTTAACGACCGTACCGGCTGCATACTGCCGCGGATCGATCTTATAGGGCTCAAACACAAGCGGGGAGGTCTTGATATCGTCGGGGAGGACGCCTGCCGCCTTCGCCGCTTCCGTTACCCTATTCACCGCGGCCAGATTGTCTTCGATAACCTTTTTTGCGACCCAACCGGCAGACACAACGGAAAACGCCAGTTCCGCCGTATCGGCTTTTTCCGTAACGGACGCCGCAGCATTCACCGTTATGAATTTCGGTTTTTCTACCGGCTTATGCACCGTACAGGACGCAAAAACACCGGCAGCCGCAATCAGCGCGCACAACAATTTGGATTTTTTCATATTTTCCTACCTAATATCGATATAAAAACGCTTGAGATACACGCTTCGCTTGGTCGCCGGCTCCCTGAACGCGCTGACCGGATAGAGGCGCAGCAGGCGGTCGTAAGCGGCAATCGCGTTTTTGATGTTCCGCACTTCCGACTGGGATTCAAAAATCCGCCCCTGCAGAAAGAGGCCTTCATCGATTCTGGAGAGCGAGCGCTCAAAAAAATCCGACAACTCCGAAAGCGCCTCCGCGTATTCCTTGTTTTCAAAACGCTTTTGCGCATCGTCAAGCAGTTCGTCCGGCGAAAGGGCGTGCGCACCAGCTGCCGACTGCACCGGCTTTCTCAGTGATTGCGAGCTGCTAGCGTCCAAAACCGGCGCGGCCGCTTCAAAAAAATCGCCCGATCCGCCCGTTTGTTTTTCCGGCTCGCCGTTCATGCTATCGGCAATGCTTACCGCGCCGCCCGGAGCGGTCTCGATTTGCCCGCCGCCGTCGGAAGCAGTATTCGCCGCCGCAAGTTCGGGTCCCTTCGCCGCCAAAAAAGCGTTCTCCGCATTCGTGCCGCTGTTCATTTGCAGAACATAGTGCGCACTCGGCTCCGGACGGCTGCCGCACGCCCAAAACGATATGCGCGTCAGTACGCCGTGTGCTTGACCGATCGGCGGTGCGGCAGCTGCCGGACGCGGCGGAACCACGTCGGTGTAATCGGGCGCCTTGATACGCGCATCGGCGGTTTCGCTTTCTTCCTCCACGACGGCCTCAAGATAATCGTCTATATACCGGCCGGTCAGAACGTCGTCTTTATAGAAATGCAGCAGATACCGTCCCGCACGCCGCGCGCGCACCGTAAACAGCTGGTTTTGACTGTTAAACGTCCGCCCGCCAAATGCAAAATTATTCTGCCGCATATCCCGCGCGCCGTTTTCATCAAGATTCCCTTGATACACCCAGCCTTTGCCCGGATATTCAATATCGATGAGCTGATTCATTTTCGCAATTACCGAACGAGACGGCACAATGCGGTTTTCAGGCGGCGAGTCCTCTTCGGAAGAATCGGGCGACGTTTCCGTAACGGCATTTTCGACCGACGGCGCATCGCCTTCAAGAAGCGTCTCCGGTTCGGCCGCAGGCGTTTCGGCTATTTTTTGTGCAGCACGATCCGGTTCCGGCAGCAAGTCGCGCACCGGCACCTCCGCAATATCGCCGAGCGGCTCTTCCGCCGCCACAGCCGCTCCGCCGCGCCGGTCTTCCGTGCGCACAGGGAGCGGCGGCACCGCTTCTTCGTCTACCCTTTCCGTAAGCGGAAGTGCGCTATCAGTTTCGGGAGAGGCGGATTCTGAATCGGACGGCGCATCCGGCTCTTCGTCGGGCGCATACCGTTCCTCCGCTGCATCTTCGGCTGCTTCCGGCGGGACGAGCACAAAGAGCGCGTCCACAGCCGATTCGGCCGTAAAACGATCCGGCAAAGCTGCATCCGTTTTCATCTCCGTCGGTTCCACCGTCTCAAAACGATGCAGCGCCGCTTTAGCAAGACGATTCGGTATCTCCGCGCGTCCGGCAAGCGGCGCACCGGAGGCAAAAGCGGCGTCCAGTACGGCAAAAAAGTCCGTTGGAGTCGCCGCATACGTGAATGCCGCCAATGCGGTTAACGCAATCAAATACAGCGATCGTTTCATGGCGCCGCCCCCGTTATATCGTTGATGATGCGGTCGTTCGCATCGCCGAGTTTTTTTAATTCGATTTCATCCGGCATGGTAAACCATTCGGCAGCTTCTTCTTCCGTCCATTTTTCCCTCGGCTCGCGGGAGGTAACGTAACCGTCCGGAACTTCCGGCCCCAGCGGAGGCATCAGCTCTTCCGTCAGGACGAGCTTTTTCTGCTCCGTCTGCGCCCGTTTCTTTTTTGCCGACGGCATCGTCTGCATCAAGAGAATCACCGCCGAAAGCGCCATAAAAATAAGCAGAGCGCAAATAGCAATCGTCCGCTTTCTGTTTTCGGCCAAAAAATCTCTGATTTCTTCTATATAATAGCTCACGTCAATCATTCACATCATCTCCTTTTCCGGCGTCGGATTCCTCTGCACTACCCGCAGCAGCCTCCGCCGCGTGCGCTTCTTTCTTCATTTTCAACGCCGCCTTCTTCGCTTCGGCCGCCCGCGCCTGCTCTTCATTTTTTATCCGCTCAAGCTCGGGATCGGTAATAGTGCCGTCCGCATTATAAATCCGCTTCGGCGGGCGCGGAGGAATATACGTTCCCTCTTCCGCAGGAATTTCCTCATCGACAAACTCGCCGTCCGCTTCATCAATCCGCGCGCCGACTTTGATATCCTCGTCCAGCCGGAGCGCAATAATTTTGCTAATGCCGGATTCTTCCATCGTAATGCCGAGCATGGTATTTGCGCCCATGACGGTTTTTTTGTTATGCGTAATGACAATATACTGGCTGACATTGGCGAAGGCTTCGAGCGTCGTTACAAAACTCGAAACGTTTTTGTCGTCGAGCGCGGCATCGATTTCGTCGAGCAAACAAAACGGCGACGGCCGCACCTGATACGTCGCAAACAGCAGCGCAACCGCTGTCATTGTCTTTTCCCCGCCAGAAAGCAGCGAAATATTTTCGAGCTTTTTGCCGGGCGGCTGCGCGAATATGTCGATTCCGCTGGTGAGCACATTTTGCGGATCAGCAAGCCGAAGTTCCGCACGACCGCCGTTAAAGAGTCGCCGGAACATGTTGTGGAAATTCTTTTTGATTTTGTTGTATGTATCGAGGAACATCTCGGACGACTTTGACCGAATTTCCTCCGAAACGCGGATGAGGTTGTCCAAACTCTTTTGCGTGTCGTCGTAATTCGCCTTTTGCCGCTCGTACCGCTCTTTGACTTCCGCAAATTCCTCCACCGCCATCAGATTCACCTGTCCCAGCAGGCGGAGCGTTTCTTTTTCGGCGGTAAGCTTTTCGCGCAAAGTCCCAGCGGGCACGGTAATTTTATACATGCGCTCTTCAAATTCCATCAAATCACGCGAATGCTGCTCCTGAAAGTTCTGCTTGAGGTTTTTAATTTCGGTTTCAAACGAATTGAGCGACAGCGTAAGCTGTTCAAAGCGCGCCTGATAGCGGTTTTGCTCCTCCTGCTTTTTCTGCAGCGCGCCGCGGCTGCCGGAAACGCTGCTGTTGCTTTGCGTAATTTTTTCATCCAAATCGGAAAGGGACGCGGCAAGCGTCGTGCCCCTATGCTCAATCTCCGAAAGTTCCTGCTGCACGCCGAGAATCTGGTCGTTCATGTCTTCGGCGCGGCGGTTTTCGGTAAAAAGTTCCTCATCCGTGCGGCGGAGCGTGTTCTGTTCGCCGGTCAGCGTGCGGCGGAGCAAGGTGATTTGCTGTTCGGAAGAAGCGATTTGCTCCTTCATCTGCACCTGATTTACCTTAAGACGATTCAACGTGTCTTTGTATTCATCTATTTTTTGAGAAAGTCCTTCGTTTTCTGTGTCAAGCGCGGCGATGCGATCGTCAAGTGAGCCGATTTTCGCCAGATTTTCCGCAATCTGCGCATCGATTCCGCGCTTCTTCGTCATAATGCCTTCCGGCGACAGAAATTCGATAATAAATGCCGGAGACGACTTTATATATTCGCCGAGTGCATCTTCAAGCGCGGCGATGTGACGGCAGGTTTCTTCAAAGGCGGCTGCCGCTTCCGAAGCGGACGAAGCCATATCTTGCCCCACGCGGCTTTTTGCAGCGTCGAAAAAAATGTTTTTCCGCCCGTCCGCAAAAATCTTAAGCCTACCGAGCGCACCGTCCAGCTTCTCCTTCGCATTCCGCAATCCGCTTTCCGAAAATCCCGCGTCTTTGAGCTTTGCATCCAGCGTGGTAACGATGTCTTCCGTGAGCGCGGCCAGATCCCTTTGCATCCGGGCGCGTTCGCCGTTGAGCGCAGTAATCGCCCCCGCCGCCTCACCGGACTGGCGTTCATTTTCCGCAATCCGGCTTTCGGCTTCTTTTATATTGCCTTCAAATGAAGAAATATTTTTTGCGATGCCGTCAAGCTGCTTGGTCTTTTCATGCAGAGACGCTTCCTGCTCGTCGATTTCTTCCTGAATGCCCTCGATCCGCTCCAAAATCGACTTTTTATGAGCTTCCAGCGCCGCAATCTTTTCTTTAATTTCCCGTGCGCGGCTATTGTATTGATTTATGAGGTCGAGTTTGCCGTTTTTTTCCTTTTGGATGCCGATGAGCTCAGCCTGCATAGCGTACACCCGCTCCTGCATCTCGCGCACCCTGTCCATGTTGTCGGAAATGGCTGCGTTCAGCTCTTCTATCTGCCGGCGAACTTTATCGCGCTTTTGCTCAACGTCTTTGAGTTCCTGCGTGCGCCGCGCCTGATCCTGCACAAAGTTTTTCAGCCGGAGGAGCGCAATGTCGAGTTCCAGATTGAAAATCGTTTCTTTTGCCGTGCGGTAGCGGTCGGTTTTTTCCGCCTGCACTTTCAGCACGTCATATGAACGCTTAATTTCCGCCATCGACACTTCGATTTGCTGCATATTCTGGCGGGTCTGCTCAAGTTCCCGTTCCGCAAGCGCACACTCGGCCTTGCTGCGGCTGATTCCGGCGGCCTCTTCAAACAAATAGCGACGGTCTTCCGGACGGCTTGAAAGGATTTGGTCGATTTTGCCCTGCTCCATAACGGAATAGGCGGATTTTCCGACGCCGGTATCCATAAACAGCTTGATGATTTCGCGCGCACCTACCGGACGGTTGTTGATGAAGTATTCGTTTTCTCCTGAGCGGTAGAGGCGCCGCTTGATTGCAATCTCCGATTCATCGAGCGGCAAGAGGCCGTTTTCATTGCACATGGTCAACGTAACTTCCGCCACATTCAACGCGGCCCGCCGCTCCGTCCCGTTGAAGATAACGTCCTCTTTATGTTCCGCGCGGAGATTCTTAGATCTGTTTTCGGCAAGCACCCACTTAATCGCATCAACGACATTGCTTTTGCCGCAGCCGTTCGGCCCCAAAAGCGCCGTTATTCCGTCCGCAAAATCAATGTGCGTGCGGTCCGCAAAAGATTTGAAGCCGAAAATATCAAGACTTTTTAGAAACACGGAAACCTCATACTAAAAAGAAAGACGGCTAATCATTCAAACAAATGCAGTCGCCGTCAACTGAAAATGTCCGCCACCTTTACAGGTAAGTTCTTTTTATACAAAGATTTATAAAGAAGCGGAAAATGTACGAATCAAAAAACTGTGCACATGCGGCTTCTTGCAGCCGTTTTTCCGCATTCAAAACCGGACGGCCGATTATAACAATTTGCAATTTCAGTATCAACAAGAGCCGTAGGTGCAAATACCGACTACAACAGCGGGGTTGTCCTCCGTCATTTTGCTCAACGCCATCTGAATACGCCACCATCGCGTGTCTTGCATTCCGTTGAGGAGTTTTCAAACAGGTAGATTCCAAAAGTGTTTTAAGCATAGTAATTTGCCCACCAAAATTGATGTTGCGCTCAATGCGTATACGGATAGTCATTGCATCGCCGCTGCATCCAGACAGTCCGCACGCGCCCATCTGCCATATTTCAGAGCTTTCTACTCATCATCTAAAAGACCGATGAAACGTATCCTTTTCGGCAAAAGTTTTCGCGAATGCCCTGCAGTTGCAGATTATAAAAATTAATTTCCTTGCTCCGCAGCGGATTAAACTTGAGAATTTACAGTTCTATGGTACAATTATGAAAGAGAGAAACGAAAATGAAAGTGTGTTTATTTGCAGTCAGAAGAAACGGCAATCAGGCAAAACGAATAGCGGATATTTTAGAACAACAGCACGTGGAATGTGTCATATTTTATGACCACTCTGCATTGTATAATAACTTTGAAGATCTGGAGGTGCCTCCGGATCTCGCATTGCTTGATTATATGGGATTCAATCACCTTATTATGAATGTATATGCCTTCCTTCGGGAGATCGGGTGTCGCACTACAGCGGTATTATATAACGACCCGTATCAGGAAAACCGAAAGGACTTACTTTCCTACTGGCACGAAATCCTAACATTCGTATATCCGGTTGATCGGTTTAATTGGCAGTCACATAAAGATTTATTGACGATTATTTCAAAAGTATTTTTAGAAATAGAAGAGGACGCAGGGACTATTACAACCGCAGCAGGGAATAGCCTCCGCCCGATCGGAAAACAATCGAATGTTGTTAATCGGCTTTTACGAAAAAATATTACGTCGCATCTTTCCTCTACCTATCTTCTAATTTATGAAAAGCTTGCCCTGAATGAAGGTATCGTAGTACCGCTGGAAATATTGAAAAAAGAAAGCCAGAGGTCTGACAAACTTCCGGCAACCAGCACCATTGCGTGCGCTATTTCAAAAATACGGAAAGTGCTCAATGAATTCTCATCCGAATCGGTTGAAATCATAAAGAACGGCGATGGATACCGCCTTATATTAAAATAAAATAACCGCCTGCATAGGCAGGCGGCAGTTTTATTGCTAACCGAAAAAACAACTGCCTTCTATTTAAGACAGGCAGCGATGCGTTCAAGCACCTTACGACGATCAAGCGGCTTTACGATATAATTCTTTGCACCTAAAAGTAAGGACTTCTTTACCAGCTCTTCTTTTCCAAGCGCGCTGACCATAACAACACGTGCATTCTTATCAAATGCCATAATCTGCTCCAATGCAGTCAGACCATCCATCTTCGGCATGGTAATGTCCATTGTAACCAAATCAAGATTTGGCGACAGCTCCTTGTATTTATCAACACCGTCTTTGCCGTCAACAGCAGTGGCTACTACTTCGTAACCTTCACTGGTAAGAATTTGCCCAAGCTGTTTCGCGACGAACATGGAATCGTCGACAATCATAACCCGAAACGCACTACCGTCAGGCTTCTGGCCTTCAGGCGGCCGCTCATTTATTGTCGGAAAATCCTGTTTTGTCTTCATTCTTTATCTCCTTATGCTCGCTCTCGAATAGCAACATTTACTTCAACTTTTCCGCATTCCGTGATAAGCGGAACAATCAATGCCTCAACATTTTCAGAAGCGCCGCCCAGTGCAGCAATCTCCATCTTCTGCCCCACAAAAAGAGCCGGAGGCGTAAGATCAAACTTAAAGTTAAGCTCATGTAGCTTAGTTACTGCCTGTGCTGTAATAAGATTTGCCAGTTCACTTATTGTCGCTTTCGCGAGGTCATCAAATTCAGGAAGCTCTTCTCCATTCATTTTTGAAGCGACATTCAAAGCGGTTTCTAATGTCATATCAAATAAAACGCGCCCTTCAACATCGCCGGCAAGTCCGACAAGAGCAGCAACTCCCATCACAGGCATTGCCGTTGATTTCAAATAAAGAGCACCTCTTTTCACATCACTTCCTTCAAGAACTTCTTTCAAAATTCTATAAGAAGTTTCTACGAAAGGATTAATATACTCGACTCTCATCAATAACCCCTTTATTGCTTTTTGTATGTAGTTATCATACCAACTGTATGCTCAATAAAATTGAACGAATCAGGAATACGCTCATTATCGCCGATAATGAGAACCCCGTTTCCTTTTATCTTTTCTTCAAAATCCGTAATAATGCTGTGCTGTGCTTCTTCCTCAAAAAGAGATATGAGATCACGTGCAAAAATCACATCCGACATCGGAAGCGCATTCGTATGCTTGCAGTCGTGATATTCAAACATTACGCTATCTTTGACCTGGTTTGAAAAAACTGCATTACCCGCAGCATTCTTTGTCAAGAATGGAGCAAGCCAGCCGTCCGCTTCACTTTCAGGTACGTTCAACATCGATGCATTTGATACGCTTAGCAAATCAATATCCTGTGCATACACCTTAATCTTCGCAGCAGGATAGCGTTTTAAAAGCACACATGCAAGACAGTAAGTTTCGATACCGCTGCCGCAGCCAGGATTCCATACCACTATTTGTCGCGCCGCATTATCCGGCAGTGCTGCGCGAATAGCATCGGCATAGTCGGATGACCACCACTTATCACTGAATTTCGACCAAAACGGTTTTAAGTATTCCGCTGCATCTTTCTCATTTTGGAGCTGATTTTTTCCCTCTTCATGGGAAGCCGCCCAATCATCAAACCGATTCTTTACCCATTCTTCATTCACTTTAGAAACGAAGAAATTTTTCAGAGTGTGTAAACCCTCAGCAATAAACTTATAGTCCTGTTCTCTTGTATCAACTACCTTTTTTACAGGCGTCGCCGATTTTACCGGAGTTTCTACTACATTAGTTGGCTGCTCCTGAATCGGTTCTGCTACCGGTTTGGGCTCTGATGTGACGGTACTTATCTTCGTAGTTGCATTTACCGTGCTCACAACGGAAATTTCTTCCCGCAATGTAGTCAGCTCCAACGTTTCCTTTGAGAAAATACGCTCTATATCCAACAGAATATAAAGCCGCTTATTGTTTTCAACTACCCCCAAAATATATTTGACATTTATATCACCAAATAACGGATGAGGCGGCTGAATGAGACTTTTTTGAACGCCAACGACTTTATCAATTTTGTCAACGACAATACCGAATGTTTGATCGGCAACGTGAAGAATCAGCAAATTTTCTAGACTTGAAGAAGAGCGATGCTCCGGAACCTGAATATTAAAGAACAACCGCATATCAAGAATAGGAATTATTTCGCCACGGAGATTATATACGCCAATAACAAAAGGCAATGTATTCGGAACGTAAGTAAAATTTCCTGCTTTGGCAATTTCCTTTACATTCATAATATCAATGGAATAATCTTTTCCCGAAAGCGAAAAAGTAACCATCTTAAAATCAATATTTGTTTGGTTATCCCGCGTTGATTCCCTAGAATTATCATCAGCAACTGCTACCGCTTGGGTTGTGACTGTGTCATCCGACACCAAAATGGATTTTAAAGTCATAATCGCCTCTTTAAATAACCTTCTTTTCAAGCACCTTTCTGGATGCTGCACCTGCTTTCATACTCAGCTCAAGCAGTTGGCTGACATCGATTATCAATGATACGGAACCATCGCCCAGTATTGATGCGCCCGCAATTCCCGGAGAATTCGTAAATTGGTCGCGCAACGGCTTGATAACAACATCTTCTTCTCCCACAAGAGAATCGACCATAACACCCACTTTTTTATCACCGGAACCGACAATTACAATATTACAATAATCGTCTTGCGAAGATTCCTTAATATTAAATAACCGAGACAAGCGCAATACACTTATAACCTCATTGCGGACATTCAAAACTTCATAGCTATCAATCGTCTTAATTTCAGACTGTTTGATGCGCTGGCTTTCAACAACGGATGCAATAGGAATCGAGTACACTTCTTTTCCGACCCGAACAAGCAAACCTTGAATAATTGCAAGCGTAAGCGGCAGCTTTATACTGAAAGTCGTGCCTTTTCCACGCACGGAATTAACTACAACCGTTCCATTCAGCTTTTCAATCATAGTTTTAACAACGTCCAAACCTACGCCGCGTCCTGAAACATTTGTAATTTTTTCCGAGGTAGAGAAACCCGGTAAAAATATAAGCTGGAAAGATTCCTGCTCCGTAAGAAATTTATCAGGATGAATCAGTCCTCTTTCAATCGCTTTCTGACGAACCCGTACCTCATCAATACCCGCACCGTCATCGGCAATGTCAATAACGATCAAGTTACCTTCATTTGAAGCCTTCAGTAAAACGCGACCGGTTTCGGACTTACCGCTCTTAAGACGTTCTGCCGGAGCTTCAATACCGTGATCGACGGAATTACGAACACAGTGCATAATCGGATCAAGCAAATCCTCAACAACCGACTTGTCGAGTTCGGTGTCTTCACCTTCAATAACCAAATCAATCTTTTTGTTAAGATCGCGTTGCAAATCTCTAACAACGCGCGGGAAACGGCTGAAAATCTGATTAATCGGAACCATGCGGATTTTCATGACGCCTTCTTGAAGTTCACCCGCAATGCGCCCAAGATTCTGAGTGGATGAACGTAATTTCGATGCAAGACTCTTTAAGTTCGCGTCATCTGTATCGAAAACAGCATCAATACCGCCGTACTCTTTTACAATCGCATCTTTCAGATCTTTTGGAGAGGTACCATTTTGCAACTGCTCAAAATAAGCCGGCAAATGATCAAACAAACTGTGTACGGATTCTTTGAAAGCATTTTCCGAAGCGACGAAATGAGAAAGCTCTTCAATTAATAAAGAAGATAACTGATTGAATGATGCCTTGTTTATTACGATTTCACTCACGAGGTTGAGCAAATAATCGATGCGCCGTGAATCAACGCGCAAAACGGAATTCTGTTGAACTGCCGCATGCTCTTTTTTTGCCTCATTATTTTTAGCAGGCACCTGACGAGTATCTCCTTCAGTCGGTTTTTGCGCAGCCGGAGCAGGTGCTGCAGAGCCGGAAACAGCAGGTGTGCTTGCTTTTGCAACAACCTCCTTTGCGGCTGGCTGCTCAATAGCGACAGGAGCTTCCGCTGCTTCACTCGCGCTTTCAGGTCCGTTTATAGGCCGGGCATCGGCAACAAGAGTTACATCATCAAGAAATGCCGCATCCTCTATTTTCGATTGTTCCGCAGTTGAACCGATATAATAGTAGACAACTTCATAAAATTCATCTTCATAGAGCGCATCAAAATCCGGAATTGTCTTTAATACAACGCCCAATGACTTTAATGCTGCAAATACTTGAATCCCGCCGACAGAGTTCATCGGATTATTTTCATCAAATTTAACGGAGACGCACCAGAGCTTTTGTCCTCCCTCGCATGCTTGCTTCAAGTCGTTATAATCGGCTTCGCTGAGTTCTTGAATTTTGAAAACGGAAGGCTGTGCTGCAGGAGCAGCAGCTTTCTTCGGGGCAACCATTCCGGCCGGTTTTGCCGACGCCGAATGCTTTCCCTTCTTCTTATCCCCGTCAGGTATGTATTTGTGCAGTTTCTCAACGATGCCGTCGATATTCTCGCTGTAAACGCTGCCGTTTGCCCGCGCTTCCAACATCGCCTTGATAATATCTATGGAAGAAAGCAGAATATCTACAACGTCTTCATTTACTTGAATCCTATCGGAACGGATTTCATCAAGAACGTCTTCTACCTTGTGCGTAAAGCCGGAAAGTTCCGTCATCTCTACGGTAGCCGAACCGCCTTTGAGCGTGTGAGCAGCTCGGAATATTTCATCAATCGCCTCATGGTTTGAAGGATCGTTTTCAACAACTAAAACATTGCTCTCTAATGTATCAACTTGCTGTTCTGCTTCTGCAAAAAAATCCTTAAGCAACTCTTCATTATTCGGGTCAAGGTAATCACTCATAGAGGCTATTATATACTGTAATCCTCAATATTCAAGTGTTTCACTGTATTTTTCTGTAATTTATTTAGTAGTAAGAATAAAATAACCCGTTTGCGAGTGGGCGTACGGTCCTACAAAAAGAAAGCAGCTGCATTTCAGAGTGATTGGCAAAGTAAACGGCAAAACTGCACCGCCCGCTATGAACACAAAAACTACTATTGTATATAGAAGAAAAATGTTCCGTACAGGCGGCGGATGCAAATAATTCTCTTCATTCGGCGGCGGCATCTTTGTACCGGAAAAATAATAGTAAAGATTTTTAAAAAAATAATTATTTTTTTGTAACCAGCTTTCCGCAGTGGAGTTATATGGGTGTATTAAGCATAACGCAATGCGTCTATGATTTGACCGCAGGTTTCCTCCTTTGCCTGCGGTCTTTTTTATTCCCGCAGCGGCTGCCGCGTTAGAACGTAATAATTTCTTCGTAAATCTTTATCGCAAAGGCATCGCTCATGCCGGAAATGTATTCAATCACGCATTTGCGGTATGAAGCCGGATCCCCCGCATCGAATACTTTTTCGGTATTCGTGCGGAGAGTCTGCCGCCGGTCAATCCGGTCGCCGGAAGCAAGCGGCATATAGTGCGCATATTTTATCAGCCAATCTTCAAAACTTCTGCACAACATCGGATAATGCCTAAGCGCCTGCGCAATTCTGCCGTTTGCGGCATAAATCTGTACCCGCATCAACATTCTGAAAACGGTTTGAATCACATTGGTCGCATACAGCTGGAACTCCTTGAGCCGCCAATGCGTATATATGTGGGCAAAATTGAACTTCTTTAATTCCACTATGAATCTAAAATATTCCTCGCTGAAGCAAATCCCCCGTTCAGGCGAACTGCGCTCACACAAATCGACAATCAAATCATTGATAAGCACCGTCGTATTCACCGCCTTCCCACTTCTGAGCGCATGAGCGCCCTTTCCGCCCTCAAGCCCCAGCGTTCCCGCAACGATTTCGCGCATCTGCCGGTACGCGCCCATATCGAGGAGGTGATACCGCCGCGCATCTTCAATATCGCGTCCCAAATACGCAATTTTATCGGCAACTTTGACGACGCATCCCTCCCACGTAAACGGCTGCCGTTCCCCCGGCCGCCGAATCGAATACAAATCGACCGCCTCTTCACGCGGTTTTATGCCCTGCTGATCAATTTCCCCGCAGTGGCAAATAAGCCCATCCCGCACCGCATACGTCAGATTCAGCGGCTGAGCAATGCCGTCCGGATCGGGCAGCGTCTCAATATAATCCGCAAAAAACAAACTGTTCCGCTCATGCCAAAATTTCTTCGGCAAACCTGCCGTTCCATCTGCCGCAGTAAGAATCGAATTCAGACAATCTTCCCCGTGATGACCGAACGGCGCATGACCAATATCGTGCCCGATTGCAATCGCCCCCGCCAGTTCCGTATTCAGCCCTAGCCGCCCCGCAATCGTGGTCGCAACGCTTTCGACGTGCAGCACGTGCTCCATGCGCGTACAAATATGATCGTTATGCGGCGCAAAAAAAACCTGCGTTTTGTGCTTCAGCCGCCGAAAAGCCTGACAATGCAAAAGCCGCGTATAATCCCGTTCAAATTCCGAACGAATATCATTATTCCGCGCATAAATCCGCCGCAGCCGCTCCGTTCCCGCCTCCCATTTTTCATTGCCCGGCGCACACCGCACCGCAAAAAAAGTTCCGTTCGCCATGCCGCCATCATAATTAACGCGCCCCGAAAACACAACTCACATTATCAGGGCGCAACAAGCTCCACCAAACGGCTTTCCGCTCCAACTGCCGCATCCGCAGCACTTTCCGCTACAATCCGGCGCAGGCCGATTCGTCCGTTTATCACGTCCTCGTCCGCATTGCAGCTGCACGAACGCGCATCCGCCTGCAGCCGAGCCCTTCCTGCCGCTCAATAACTCCACCATGCAATTGATTTCCTTGTCAGCGAGCACGTGCACAAAGTACAGCGAGGGTCGGCAGGTTTATCGGGCACAGAGACGGACGGCTTCCCGTCCTGCATGCGGAATCGGCGAGCATTCCGGCGAAGACATCAGACCGCTCTAAATCGTGCTCCCGCACTGCAAGCGGTCGCAGCTTCAGCGAGGTGCAGTATCCTTTGACGGGCTGCCGATATTGTGCGGGCGTTTCCAGAAATTGTATGTGTATGAAGCGCAGAGATAACGTCCGACAATCCGGCTGAGGAATGCGGTGAAGCGCCATTTGAATGTCATGACGGCAAGCAGCTTGCCCCTTGCGGCGGATTTGAGGCAATGGCGGACAACTTTGCCGCTCGGAAGGCCGTGCAGGACGATTTGCCGTGCGCCGCCGGAAGCGACTGTTGCGAATTCCGTACTGACGGGTCCCGGGCATAGCGCGCAAACGGTGATGCCTCTGTGTTTTAATTCGGCGGCCAGCGCAACCGAAAAACTCAGAACGAACGCCTTTGTCGCAGCATAAACGGCAAAATTGCCGAGCGGCATAAATGCGGCAAGGCTTGCGGTGTTGATAATGACGGAAGTTCGCTCCATAAACGGCAAGGCCGTGCCGCAAAAACCGGTTAAAGCAGTGCAGTTGACATCAATCATATCGAGTTCCCGCTCAATTTCCGTTTCTTCAAACGGCCCGTAGGTTCCGAATCCGGCATTATTTATCAATACACTAATCGAAAAGGCGCCCCGTTCATTTTTCTCCGCCTCCAAAAGAGCGCCGAATTTCGCTACGCCACTCTTTCCTGCAATATCCATCGCTTCAATGCGTACCGCCGGAGCCTTTTCCTTCTTCCCAATCTCTGCCGCAAGCGTATGCAGCCGATCCTCCCGCCGTGCCATCAGCCACAACTCATCAACTTCAAAAAACTCATGCGTCATGAGCGCAAAATCATATCCCATACCGGAACTTGCTCCGGTAATGATTGCAATTTTTTTCATATGCGTACCTTCCTCCGTTTATTTATCGGCCGTGAACGCTGCCTGCGCAGTTTTTTAATCCGGCTCCCGCCAAAGAATCGTCGACGCGTTCGGCATTATTCCCGAAAAACATTTGGCGCACCCCGTTATTGCTAGCCCGCCGCTCCCCATCCATGCAGGAAATGCCGATAATGAATCTATGCGAAAATCCCGCAGGGAAACGAAACGTATGCGTGCAGCGTTGCAACGCATTACGCAGCCGGAAAATGAATCGGCCATTGGATTTTATCAAACGGCCGCCGAACCTTTTTCCTCTTTCGGACTTTGCATTATGGTATAATCGGATTTATGCGTATCGTTCGCTACCCGTGCGGCCGACAGCGATGCAGGCAGGAGGTTTTATGAATAAGAACGTTGTTTTAGCAGCGGTATTGGTATTTTTTGCGGTGTTTCCGTTTTTTGCGGCGGAAAGCCGTTACGACGTGCCCGACTCGTCGGACATCAGAAAAGGACTGCGGGAAACATGGTTTGAAGCGCCTCTTTCTGCAGTGCGACAAAACCGAATTGAATTGCGGAAAAACAATATCGGCAAGCAATTTCAGATACGGCTTGAAGAAACGGAAGAATTGTCGAACATTTTTGTGGCTCCGCAGTACCAGCTGGCGATGGATGTATACACGGACGGAGTGCAGTCGACGGTGATGCAGGATTATTTTCCCGGCGACGGAATCGGCAGTTGGCTTTTGATGCGCGAAAAGAAAACCGGCAAACCGCTTGCGATCCGCTATTATTTTGCAGCGGACAGCGAGATTTTCGTTCAATTCACTCCCGCCGGAAAGACGGCATATGCGGATTTTATCGTGTACAAATGCTATGCAGCCCGCGGCGTACCGACCGGCCTTCCTTTTCACCGTTTTTATGACGCCTCATTCAACGAGATTGTCAAATGGACATCCGACATGCTCCCGTGGCAGTATGCAAAGAGTTCCGCCGACTCGTATCACTCTTCGCAGCAAATGATTCACTTTATTCGGGAAAAACTTCCGTCAATCCGATGGACGGATGACGCCATGTATGACGAAAATGAAAACTCGGTCAACATATCGGACGGCAAGGCGCGCACAGTTACACCGGAAGACCAAGGGAAACTCGTGCTTTCCGGAGCGGGCTTTTTGAAATGGATTGCAGACGGCGTAATTGAACCGCATACCGGCGGACGGCTTAAACGCGATCCGCTGCTCAAACATACGGTGAATTATAAAGAAACCGGATTTCAAGGCATTATGGCATCCAAATACGATATTTCGTTTTCGCTCGACTGGATACGCAATCTTGCCGCGGCAATATTTTCCGTCCGCACCGGTCACAAATACTCGTATGATGAATCCGGAGTCGACGTTAAGATGGAGCCGTTTGCAGCCGAACTGACGGATAACGGCGTACAAAATATTTCCGGCTTTATTAAAAACACCGGCTATTCCGTCATGCAGCTCAAACCGATGCTTTACGTGCTCGCCATTACGGAACCGGAAACGTTCTACTTTGCCGCAATCCGTGAAACCGACCGCCGCACGCCGGAAGTCAAAGTCTTTAACGAATGCGCAGTCATTTTTCCGTATTTCGATGCGCGCGGCCGCTTTCAATGCGCCATTTTCAAAGACGGCAGAGAAATTCCGTTCGACCGCTTTTACAGCAGATATTACCGCGACTACATATTTCTCACCCGCGCACGCTGCACGGAAAAGTTTTTTCCGCAGTAACGGCTAATCGTCCGCACCGGCCGGCGCTTCCAGTAACGGCCGATGCACAGCGGGAAGCCGCTCTCCTTTCTGTGAGAGAATCTCCCGTGCATACGCCTTAGCCGCTGAAATTATTGCGGATTTATCCCTTTCCCCGCCAAAATATATTTTCTTATACCATAAATTTATGGTATATTTTACCCATGTTTAGAACTGACCTGTCGGGACAACCGGCTGAAAATATAGCAAATTCCGAACTTGAACTCCCTCCGGACTGCCGCGTTATTTTATTCAACGATGATTTTACAACCAAAGCCTTTGTTATTGCGGTGCTCGTTTCGGTTTTTAGCAAGTCGGAACCTGAAGCCGAAGCCCTAACCGAAGAAGCGCACCAAAACGGCAAAGCGGTTATCGGTGTCTATACATACGACATTGCCGTAACGCGCACGAATATTGCAACGGCGCGTGCACGAAAACAAGGTTTTCCCTTAAAGATAGAGGCGGAACGAATATGAAAATCAGTTCATTGCTTGGAAAAATTCTTTCGGAAGCGTTGCTGCTTGTGCGCCAATCGCATCACGAATACCTGACGCCGGAACATCTGCTCCGCGCATCGCTTGATTCATCTCCTATCGTAGACATTCTCAGCGCGTGCGGCGCGCAGCCTGATTTAATGAAAGACAATATTTCAAAATACCTCGAAACAAAAGTACCCCGCCGACCATTCGGCTCCGATGATACCAATCCGGTTCCAACCGAAACGCTCGGTTTTCAATCCGTTATGAACCGGGCAGTTTTTCATTGCGTTGCAAGCGACCGTAACGCCGTCGACATAACGGACGTGCTAGTCAGTATGCTCGACGAAACGAAAAATTATTGCTCGTATTTCTTACGCTCGCACGGTGTTGAACGACAGCCCTTGCTCGACATCATTTCCCGCATACGGACAGTGAAAATGGAAAATGCTCAGCTGGATGAATTCGAAAATACGCAGCCGAAAGGCAAAAGCGGCCGGAAAACTGCGCTCGAACGCTACTGCGTCGACATGACGGAGCAGGCGCGTAGCGGTATGTACGACATTTTAGTAGGCCGGGAAACGGAAATTGAGCGGACAATTCAAGTGCTCTGCCGCCGCACAAAAAATAATCCCCTGCACGTCGGCGATGCCGGAGTCGGAAAAACCGCAATTACGCAAGGACTTGCAAACCGCATCGTCAGGGGAGAGGTGCCCCAAAATCTGCAAAACTGTTCGATTTATTCGCTTGATATCGGATTGATGCTGGCCGGTTCAAAATTCCGCGGAGACTTTGAAGAGCGTCTCCACGCAATAGTGGACGAACTTACCGAACGGAAAAACGCCATCCTCTTTATCGATGAAATTCACATGATCATCGGTGCAGGAACGAACGGCGGTTCGAGCATGGATGCGGCGAATATGCTCAAGCCCGCTCTTGCCGGCGGAAAAATCCGCTGCATCGGTTCGACGACATTTGAAGAATACGCGAAAAACTTTGAAAAAGACCGCGCGCTTGTTCGGCGCTTTCAAAAAATCGACATTACGGAGCCGACCCGCAACGAAACCATCAAAATTGTTGAAGGGCTGCTGCCGCATTACGAAAAATACCACCGCGTAAAATATTCGAAATCGGCTGTAGAAGCTGCCGTCGACCTTTCCATTCAGTATCTTACCGACCGCAGACTGCCGGATAAGGCGATTGATATCATTGACGAAGCGGGTTCCTTTTCAAACATTAAGGCAGGAGGCGGCTTTGCCGGAAAGTCTGCGGTTTTTCAGGTTTCCGCACTCGGATCAATGACAGCGGCAAACAGTTACACCCGTGCAGGCGCCGTTTCAAGCAGCACGATTGCGCATGTGGTTTCAAAAATCACCCGGCTTCCCGTCGAAACGCTTACCGGCGGCGAAAAGGAGCGCTTGAAAAATCTCGAAAAACGAATTTGCGATGAGCTTTACGGACAAAACAGTGCGGTAAATACGGTGATAAATGCCGTAAAACGCGCCCGTGCAGGCATTAAGAATCCGGAAAAACCTGAAGCCTGCTTTCTATTTGTCGGCCCAACGGGGGTCGGCAAGACGGAATTGGCGCGGACGCTTGCAGCCGAACTCGGCCAGCCGCTCCTCCGTTACGACATGAGCGAGTATCAGGAACGGCATGCGGTCAGTCGGCTCATCGGCTCTCCTCCGGGCTATATCGGTTACGATTCCGGCGGACTATTGACCGATGAAGTGCGCAAAAATCCGCATTCCGTTATTTTGTTTGACGAAATTGAAAAGGCGCATGAGGATATCTACAATATTTTCCTGCAAGTGATGGATTACGGCATACTGACTGACAATCAAGGGCGGAAAACGGATTTCAGAAATTGCATCATCATTATGACGAGCAACGCGGGCGCACGGGACATGGAAAAGGCGCGCGTCGGCTTTGAGCGCGACACGGCTACGTTTACTGAAGATCGAGCGTCCATCAAAGAAGCAGTTGAAAAGGAATTCGCGCCGGAATTCAGGAATCGTTTGAATGCCGTAGTACCCTTCGCGCATCTGGACGCGGACACCGTTCTTTCTATTGTGCGGAAAGAATGGAAGAAACTTGCCGTCCGCCTTTCTGCAAAAAAGGTGCGCCTGACGCTTTCTCTCGACTGCGAAGCGTACCTTGCGGAAATCGGTTATTCCCGCGAATTCGGCGCGCGTAATCTGACAAGAATAATAGAAGAAAAAATTGCAACGCCGCTTGTCGATGAAATTTTGTTCGGATCTTTGAGCAAGGGAGGCGCAGTTGTTGCCGATGCCGCAAGCACGGACACCCCGAATGAAAAACGGATTATCTTTGTGTTCAGCGGTACGGAAAAAGGGCGCGAGAAGCAGTCCTATTCGCTCCTTGCCGATGCGGACGGCACTTTCCGCCTCAAAGCGCTGCAACCGGACAAAGAACAGATGGCGTAAACAGTGCAGGCGGCCGATACGGATCCCGAAATAGTTGCCGCTCTGCACCGCGTGCCGCAATCTATCGCCGTCGGAACCGATTCGTGCCGCATTGACTTGCAGCTAGTTCGATATCGACAGCAGCCCATTCGCTAAAACATAATTTCAGGAGCATCCCGATGCATTGCACGACGGCAATAATTGAAGCGGAACATCTTTCAAAGCGCTTTAATATGGAAGCGGGATTTTTTGCACGGCACGGACAGTTTGTGTACGCTGTCAATGATGTTTCGTTCAAAATTATGCGCGGAACAACATACGCGCTCGTCGGAGAGTCCGGCTGCGGAAAGACCACTACGGCACGCCTTTTGATTCGGATGTATCAACCCGATTCGGGGAATATCTTTTATACGGATCAGAATGCTCGCCTCGATATTTCCGGCATTTCAAAAAAGCAGCTCCGCCAGTATCAGGAAAAAGTGAAATACATTTTTCAAGATCCGGCACGCTCTCTCAATCCCCGCATGAGCATATACGAAGTGCTCACCGCCGCTCTGAAATATTCTTCCATTCATATATCTGCGGGGGAAATACGTGCACGGGCGGAAAAGATTATCGAAGAAGTCGGACTGGGGAGAGATTCGCTCACACGCCGCCCGGCGGAATTTTCCGGAGGACAGCGGCAACGCATATCGATTGCGCGCGGACTCATTATGAATCCGGAAGCATTGATATGTGACGAAGTCGTTTCCGCTCTCGACGTATCGATTCAAACACAAATTCTCGATCTTTTACTCCGCCTCCGTGAATCGCGGAAATTAAGTTTCCTCTTTATTACGCATGATTTAAAAGTCGCTTCGTATTTTTGCGACACAATCGGCGTCATGTTCCGCGGCGTACTTGTGGAAGAAGGCCCTGCCAAAGATTTATACAAATCGGCCGCGCACCCGTACACCAAGCTGCTTTTTGCGGGAGCCGCACGCCAGAATACTGCGTCAGCCATCGAAGTCACATCCGCACTACAACAAGAGCGGGGCTGCCCATTCTTATCGAGATGCCCGCATGCGCTTCCGCGCTGCAAGGATGAATGCCCGGAATTTAAAAACATTGCGAACGGGCATAAAGTCAGGTGCTTCCAGTACGATGCGACTACCGTTTGATTTGCCCGCGCCGCTTTCCGCATTTTATTTTAAATAAACCATAAGCAGCATAATATCGCTTGTCCGGATGCCCGAAATCCGCTGCGCCTGCCCCAAAGTCAGCGGCCGAATCTTTTCCAGTTTGAATTTTGACTCGGCGGAAAGCGAAGGAATTGTGCCGTAATCAAAGTCGGAAGGGATCGCAACATGCTCCATGCGATGCATCTTTTCAACCCGGCGATCTTGCTTTTCGATATAATATTTATATTTATATTCAATTTGCGCCGCATTCCACGCTGCATCGCTAAAACCGATATTTTTTAAATCGGGATTTTTCAAAAGCATTGCGACAATATTTTCTATCTCCGCATACTTTGCCTCAACAGCTTCAAGAACCGCTTGCGACTTCAATCCGACGCTGACCGCATATTTCGTCAGGCGCCGATCCGCAGTGTCATGCCGCAGCTTTAGCCGATACTCCGCACGCGCCGTAAACATTCTGTACGGCTCCTTTGTTCCGAGCGTTACCAAATCGTCAATCAAAACGCCGATATACGCTTCATCGCGCCCAATCACAATCGGCTGCCAGTCGGGAATCTTATGGAAATGATTAAAACCGTTTTGCTTTTGCAGCTGCTCTTGCGCAGCATTAAACGCATCCTCAAATCCGCGGTTACCGGAATCCGGTTTGCCGTTCCGCAATGAAAGCGGCGGAACAGGATTTTCGGCAAAAAAAGAATCGGCGGAAAACATTTTACCGCATTGCTCCCGATGCGCCTTTGCGTACAACCCTGCATTCATTCCGGCAATAAGCCCCTGGCCGGCCGCTTCTTCATACCCCGACGTTCCGTTTATCTGTCCGGCATTGAACATTCCCGCAACGCGTTTCGTTTCAAGCGAAGGAAAAAGCTGCGTCGGCTCAACATAATCGTATTCAACCGCATAGCCCGGCCGGCTCTGCACCGCATTCTCAAACCCGATCATTGTGTACATAAAATGATTTTGCACACTTTCCGGCAAAGACGATGAGAGACCGTTCAAATAAATTTCATCGGTTTCAAGACCCTCCGGTTCCACAAAAATCTGGTGCCGCTCGCGCTCCCTAAATCGCATCACTTTATCTTCGATAGAAGGACAATAGCGCGGCCCGATTCCGTGTATTTTTCCGCTATACAGCGGCGATCGGGAAATATTTTCATTAATAATCTTGTGCGTTTCATCATTTGTATAGGCAATGTGGCACGGCACCATTTTCCGGTTTATTTTTTCGTTTGAAAATGAGAACGGTATGATGGTTTCATCGCCGCACTGCTCTTCCAACTTTGAAAAATCGATTGTACTTCTGAGAACGCGCGGAGGAGTACCGGTTTTGAGCCGACCCGTTACAAATCCCAATCTATTGAGGGATTCCGTGAGTCCGCAAGCGGCAGGTTCCCCCAATCGGCCGCATAGAGCGTCATATTCACCGATAAATATTTTTCCGCCTAAAAATGTTCCGGTCGTAAGTACCACCGCCCGAACAGGAATCACCCTTCCGCGTTCCGTTACAATGCCGGTTACCTTATTCCGCATTTCCGCCGCACCCTCCGCACCGCTTGACGTTGTCGGCATCAGGGACATTGTTCTAACCGTTATGATATCCGTTACCGTATCCATCAATGGATAAAGGTTCGCCGTAGTTTCAACAGTTTTCCGCGCAAGCTGCGCGTAAAGGAGCTTATCCGCTTGCGAACGCGGCGCTTGTACGGCGGGCCCGCGGCTTTTATTCAGCATCCGAAACTGAATCATTGATTCATCTATCAATTTTGCCATTTCGCCGCCGAGCGCATCTATCTCACGAACGATGTTTCCTTTTGCAATGCCGCCTATCGAAGGATTGCATGACATTCGGGCAATCGTATCAACTGATTGTGTTATAAGGAGGGTTTTTAAACCCATGCGGGCAGTCGCGAGCGCAGCCTCAATGCCGGCATGTCCCGCTCCAATTACAGCTGTGTCGTAAAAATCATAAAAATCAGACATTTGCGAGGGAGTATATTGCCTTTTTCTTCCATTTACAATGCGAATGATATAGACGAACGCGAACACCCGAAGCAGAAATTATCTTCCAACAAATAACCGACCTCAGAAAGATAGTGCATTCCCACGAAAATCAATTTTCAGTTTATACCTGTTTCTTATTTGTTTATAAATCAATATTTTTGTATTTTCACAGCTTGAAATGTTGGAGAAGCGTAAAAATATTCTGGAAATGATAGTTTTTCTGGATAATGAACACAGGAATTATGCAATATCGATGTCTTTTTTCAAAAATTGATTTCCGTGGTGCATTCCCTGAAACAGTACCACCAGTTACAACCGACAAAGGAAATATCATCGATACCATGATGCCTTGAAATCCGCTTTCATCATTCACCGTGTGCCTAAAATCGATTGCATTTGAGCCGTCATACGGCATGCAGTTCAATCACACCGTCTTCAATCCATTTCAAAAAGCCCAATCCAAAAAACGCAAGTTTTCCCCGTTCCTCCAGTGCACTGGCGCGGCTCATCGTCCTATACGTTGAGCCGATTTTCACCATCGTTATGTATGACGTTATCCGCTCATCTGATTGACAGAAGTTTTCCCCGAATAAGCTGAATCATTCACTGTACAGAGTGATACGAGTCGGGGGAATTGTACTGGAAGATTTAAATTCAATTTTCCAGATATCAAAGTTTTACTACTGCTGCATATACAACACTCTGTAATTCTAATCCCACTGAACAATTTTTGCCGAACATTGTGCTTTCCATCAAATTAAAAGATTTAGGTATGGAATTCATCCCGCCTGCCGGAATCTTATTGTACCGCTTCCATTTTATCATCAGCTTATTTCCGATGCAGTTGTATTATCGAGTAATGAGAATATGGTGATTTTAAACTTACAATCGTTCGTTAGTATATATGTTTCACGTGAAACGATATTTTATCATCATGGAGCATCATATACACATAAGATATGATAGTTGCTTCAACATGTTATGCACCTAATGTGAATAACTCATATTTCTTTGAATCACTTATCCACAAAGAGTCTACAAGTTGTGGATAAGTTTCACGTGAAACAATAAACAGAGGTATAAAGTATCTTATACATGATAGAAGATAAGAAGTATAAATTCATTGAAAATATAGAGGCCTATATACTCAACAAATATAGGTTTATTTACTATTTATAAATTTATTGAAACAGCAGACAACATATAAGCACATAAAAAAACCGGTCAGTATGACCGGATCTTATAGATAGTTTTCAATCAACGGTATTAACTCGCAGATATAACGGATTATTCATGTAATTCATTATAATACAATAAATTAAATCCTACCCATTATTATCTCTCTCCTTCTGCACTTTATCCACGCCGATCAGCGTATCGGGCTCGGAAATGTTGACCACTTTAATTCCCATTGAACCGGTACCCTGCTTGCTTATTTCAGCGGCGGTAACTCTGAGCGTCTTTCCCTGTCCTGTCATGCACACGATTTCGTCGGAATCGTGGACGGAAAGCAATCCGATAATTTCGCCGCGCTCTTCTATATTGCCGAAAATCTTTTGTCCGCCGGTACCGCGCCCGTGCGGTCTGTAATCGTCAAAGTCGACGCGCTTACCGTAGCCTTTTTCCGTAAGCAGCAAAATCGCTTCGTCTTCCGTTACTTTTATTGCGCCGGCAACTTCATCGCCTTCGGAAAGTTTCAGCCCCTTTATGCCGCGGCTGGCGCGTCCCATCGGGCGCACATCTTCTTCCGAAAAACGGAGCGCTTTTCCGCGACGTGAAACAAGTATGACTTCGGAAGTTCCGTCCGTCGGAATCGCGCTGATAAGTTTATCTCCGGCATCAAGTTTAAGCGCAATAATTCCGCGTATCTTTGCGTTGGAAAATTCACTTGTCTGAACTTTTTTGATAACGCCGTTCGCCGTCGCCATAAACAAATATTCTTTTTCAGAAAACTCTTTTATCGAGACAACGGTCGTTATTTCTTCGTCGGCACCGATTGAAATCAAACTTTTTATGTGCGCACCCCTGCTTGCCTTCGACGCTTCCGGAATTTCATGCACTTTTACCCAATAAGCGCGTCCAGCAGTCGTTATAAACAAAATATGGTCGTGCGTAGATGCAATAAAAAGCTGATTAACATAGTCATCCTCAACAAGGGACGCGCTGTTGCTTCCCTTGCCGCCCCTGTCCTGTTTTTTATACGAAGTAACGGCAATTCGTTTAAGATAACCAAGTTTGGAAATCATAATCACCATTTCTTCTTCTTTTATCATGTCTTCAACGTTGATTTCTTCAACTTCGTCGGCAATGATGTCCGTTCTGCGCTCGTCGCCGTATTTTTCCGCAAGCGCATTCGTTTCCGCCTTTACCAGCGCAAGAATTTTTTCATGGTGTTCAAGCAAATCTTTCAAATGCGCAATCAACGCCTGCAATTCCGCCATTTCTTTTTTCAAATCTTCGATTTGCAGATGCGTCAAACGCTTGAGCTGCATATCGACAATCGCCTGCGCCTGCACGTCGTCAAAGTCGAAACGCTCGCGGAGGGCAAGTTTTGCACTTTCGGTATCGCGGCTGCCGCGGATAATCTTTATCACTTCGTCGATGTTGTTGATCGCAACAATCAACGCTTCAAGAATGTGTGCGCGTTCAAGCGCCTTGCGGAGGTCGAATTGCGTACGCCGCGTGATGACTTCATCGCGGTGTTCGACAAAATATTGAATGATATGCTTGAGCGTCAGGACTTCCGGACGCCCTTTTACCAGCGCAAGATTTATAACGCCGAAGTTTGACTGCAAATCCGTCTTTGCAAACAGCGTATTCAAAATGACTTTTGTTATTGCGCCGCGCTTTAAGTCGATGACAAGTCGCATTCCCGCGCGGTCGGAGGTTTCGTCGTTCACGCCGACAATACCGTCAACGATTTTATCGCGCGCAAGATCTTTTATGCGGTTCACGAGGTTCGTCGTGTTCACGCCGTAGGGAACTTCGGTAAAAACAATCGACTCTTTTCCGCCTTTCGCCGTTTCAATCGAAAACTTTCCGCGAATCGTAATTTTTCCGCGTCCGGTTTTATACGCTTTTTTGATTCCCACCTTTCCGTAAATCATACCGCCGGTCGGAAAGTCCGGCCCCTTTATGTAATTGCACAGTTCGTCAATCGAAATCTCAGGATTATCAATATACGCGCCGACTGCTGAAGCGACTTCCCGCAAATTGTGCGGCGGCATATTCGTCGCCATACCAACTGCGATTCCCGTCGTCCCGTTGCAGAGCAAAAACGGAAATTTTGCCGGAAGCACGGTCGGCTCTTTTGTCGTTTCATCGAAGTTGGCAATCATGTCGACGGTTTCTTTATCGATGTCAGAAACCATCTCTTCGGCAAGTTTTGCCATCTTCGCTTCGGTATAACGGTACGCCGCTGCCGGATCGCCTGCAATCGTTCCGAAATTTCCCTGCGGAGTGATAACCGTATACCGCTGTGCAAAATCCTGCCCCAGACGGACGAGCGCATCGTAAACGGACGCATCGCCGTGCGGGTGATATTTTCCGAGCACGTCGCCGACGATTTTTGCGCATTTACGCGTCGGCCCGCCGTTTCCCAAATGCAGCTCGTCCATCGCATACAATATGCGGCGGTGAACCGGCTTCAATCCGTCCCGCACATCCGGCAACGCGCGCTGCACGATAACGGACATCGAATAGTCGATATATGCCTGTTTTACTTCCGCTTCAATCGGAATTTTTATCAAAGTCCCGCCTTC
>CAUTZW010000027.1:0-30807 GCA_963543045.1 uncultured Treponema sp. | reverse complement strand
GGGGGGGGCGAGGGGGGTGGCGGGCGCGGCGGCGGGTAATATAAAATATATCGGTCATTTGTGTCAAGTTCTCCATGTAAAATAGCATTTACGCCCGCAAAAACGGTTTTGCTTCACATACAATCGGAATTGTGTTTGCTTGCAGGCGTATAGCAGTCATTATAATTTCTATATCGCTGTATTGCAAGGAAAAAGATTATAAGAGCGTGGCGGACGGGAAAACATTACCGTGTAGATTTTACTGATCGGCCGTCCGCTTCACGTTTGCCATGCGGCAAACGTGGGGATGGGTGCCGTAATGGATTACGGAAAAGTATTGCCGTACAGATTTAACTGATCGACCGACCGTCGATAAGAAACTGCTCGCAAGTTTTCCGCAAGGAAAACTTGAAGCGGACGGCCGACCGAGTTAAGTCCTCCGCGTCCAGTTTCTCCGTCCGCCCTGCCCCCATTTGCTTGAAAATCTCCGGATGAATAGATAGAATCGGCGCATGAATCCTCCGCACGCGCCTGACGGCAAGATTTTTTCGGTTTCGGAAATCAATTCGCTGCTCAAGGAGATTATTGAAAGCTCTTTTCCGCAAATTGTCGTTGAAGGCGAAATCTCAAACTATCGCCCCAACGCATCCGGTCACCTCTATTTCACATTAAAAGACGAGAATGCGCAGCTGAGCGCGGTGATGTTTAAAAACGCCGCCGCCTTCATCGGTTTTGTGCCGAAGGACGGAACCAAAGTCCGCTGCACGGGCAGACTGTCCGTTTATGCGGCGCGGGGGAACTATCAAATCGTCATTACCAAAATGACGGTAGCCGGCGAAGGCGAAATCCTCAAAATGCTCGAAGAACGCAAGCGCCGCCTTGCCGCCGAAGGCTTGTTCAGCAGAGAAAAACGGCCGCTGCCGCCCTTTCCGGCTACAATCGGCATCATCACCAGCGCAAGCGGCGCGGCATTGCGCGATATTTTGCAAATTATGAGGCGGCGCAACAAATGCGTTTCGGCAATCGTTTTCCCCGCCGTGGTGCAGGGAGCCGATGCGCCGCTTTCCATCGTCCGGCAAATCCGCAATGCCAATCTGCTGCAATGCTGCGACGTGCTGATTGTCGGGCGCGGCGGCGGTTCGCTCGAAGACCTCTTGCCGTTCAGCGATGAAAGCGTGGTGCGCGCAGTCGCTTCTTCGGCCATTCCCGTTATCAGCGCGGTCGGACACGAAATCGACTGGGCGCTCAGCGATTTTGCCGCAGACAAACGGGCGCCGACGCCTTCGGCTGCTGCGGAACTCGCCGTTCCCCAACTTTCCGACATCATCAATGCCCTCATGTTTTACAAAAACGAATTGTACCAGCACGTCCAAGCGCGCATCAAAAACATCCGGTTGATGATTCAAAGTTTTTCTCCCGACAGTCTGGAACTGCAATTCCGCTCGATTGAGCAGCCGCTCTTACAGCGGTTCGATTATGTCAAAGACGAATTGCACGACGGCATGATGCAAAAAATCCGGGATGCGCGGGTTTTTGTCGAAAACCGCCGACTCATCCTTGAAAACGCCAGCCCGCAAACCATTCTTGCGCGCGGCTATTCAATGGTACGAAATAAAAATACCGGAGAAATCGTCCGCGACAGCAGCCGAATCTCCGTCGGAACCGAACTTGAAATTCTGCCGGCAAAAGGAAAACTATCTGCACGGGTGGAGGAGTCGCAATGACCAATTTTGAAGAGAATCTTGAAAAACTCGAACGGCTGACCGCCGACATTAAGCGCAGCGACGTTTCGCTTGAAGATGCGCTCAAGGATTTTGAACAGGGAATCAAACTTGCCCGCGCGATGGAAAAAGAAATCGACAAAATCGAAGGCAAGGTGCAGCAGCTGATGAATAATCCCGTTGCCGAAAACCCCGTAAGCCCGCCGAAAGGCGAACTTGAGCTGTTTTCGGGACTTGGCGACGACGGTTCGGCAGGCGCTCCTTCCGCCGGAACGCGCCAATGAGCAGCACGCAGCCGGTACGGCAGCTCAATGCCGATGTTGCGCGGAAAATTGCGGCGGGAGAGGTCATCGACCGGCCGAACGCTATCGTCCGCGAGCTCATGGACAATGCCGTCGATTCGGGCGCCGATAAAATTACCGTAGAAATTGCCGAAGGCGGCATCGAAAAAGTCCGCGTAGCGGACAACGGCTGCGGCATGACCAAAGCCGACCTTGCCTCCTGCGCGCGCCCCCATGCAACCAGCAAAATCGAATCGGAAACGGATCTGCTCAACCTGACAACGCTCGGCTTCCGCGGGGAGGCGCTCAGTTCGATTGCGGCGGTTTGCCGTTTGAGCATTATTTCCGGCGGAAACAAAATGCGCGCCTCGCTGACGGAAGACCATATCATCGAACCGTATGCCGCAACGGACGGCGCCATCGTTATGGCCGAAGGACTTTTTGAAAACTTTCCGGCGCGCCGACTCTTTCTCAAACGGCCGGCAAGCGAAGCGGGGCTTTGCAAAACGACTTTTATCGAAAAGGCGCTGCCGTGCCCGCAAAAAGCCTTCCGCTTTATCTCCGACGGCGAAATAAAACTCGACTTTCCGGCGCATATGAGCCTTACCGAACGCTTTGTGCAGGCGTTGGGCTGCCCCGAAAATTCCGCTCTCTTTTATGAGGTCGACGGCGCGGCGGCTGAAAAGGCATGGTCGTTTAAAATCATCATCGGAGAGCCGGGCGTTTACCGGAAAAACAAAAAAGACATCCTCATTTATGTAAACGGCCGGCGGATTTTTGAATATTCGCTGGTGCAGGCGATCGAATACGGCGGGCAGGGCTACTTTCCGAACGGAACCTTTCCGGTTGCGGCGGCGTTCATTCAAATCGCGCCGTCCCTCGTCGATTTTAATATTCATCCGGCCAAAAAAGAGGCGCGTTTTAAGGACATTGCCGACTTACATCACGGAATCAGCGCGGGTTTGCGGAAGTTTTTTGCGGCGTACACCAAAAAGACGATGCTCGGAGCTGCAAGAGACAGCGGCGTTTATGCGCCTTCCGGAAGCGACCGGGCGCGCCTTGATGCGCTCATTGCGCAAAGCAAGCCGGACTATCCGAAAAGCGCTCAATCGGCGCCCTCCCGCGCTTTTTTGCACACGCACACGATGCAGCCGCTTCGAGAGCGTCCGCTCTATGCGGCGGCCGAACGCAGTGCGCCCGTTTTTTATGCAGGCGACGGCAACGGCGTATCTTACGGGGAGGCGGAGGCCAACCGAACGGCCGATCGCGTCCGCCGGCTGACGGAACAGGCGATCCGTGCGTACAACGGGCGGGAACAAGATCCGGAAAAACGCAGCGAAGAAGAGAGCCGAAACGGTGGGGACGGTTACCGGCACAAAGAGAGCGGCACTCGATCGGATGAAAACGCTTCGACCGCTCCCGACATTCCGGCATTTTTTACCATGCGAAACAGCGCGTACGCGGCGTTTGCTGGCGCAAAGGTGGAAAACATATCCGGCGAATGGGCAAACGCGCCGTTCCACTTTCTCGGCAGCGCGCTCGGCACCTTTTTAATTGCCGAAAAAGGCAACACGCTCTACATCATCGACAAGCACGCGGCCCATGAGCGCGAACTGTTCGATAAGATCATCGGCGAGCAGGGGCAAAAGCAGGCGCTGCTCATTCCGTATGTGCTCAAAACGCAAAGCGACGACGAAGACGCCTACATCAAAAGCATTCAAGATGAGCTTTGCCGCATCGGGTTTGAGTGCGGCCGGAACGCGGCGGGCGAGTGGGAATTTACGACCGTACAGGAGCGGTGGAAAGGTTCTGAAGATGAATTTGCGCGCACGCTGCTTGAAAAGCGCGTCGAACCGAAGGACGTCATTTATACGCTTGCCGCCTCCGCCGCATGCAAGGCGGCGGTAAAAGACGGGTGGCTTTTAGACGATGCGGCCGCCGCGGAAATCGCTGAGCGGGCGCTTGAACTGCCCGACCCGCACTGTCCGCACGGACGGCCGGTTTACACGACCGTTACCCGCGAACAGCTGTTCTCCCTCGTGCGCCGCACCCGTTAGCGCGCTGTTCGGGAGGGCGCGCCCGCGGGCTACCTGCTTTCCCGAATGGATGCCAGCAAGGCTGTTACGGTCTCCTTTTTGTAATTCGGCTGCCGCGACTGCACCGCCATCAAATACGCTTCGGCGCTTGCCGTGTCTTTCAACGCGATGCACACCTTGCCCAGCTCGATATACGCATTCCAATCGGACGGCGCGCGCTTCAAAAGCTCAACATACGTGGTCTTCGCGTCATCGAACTGTTCGGCGCCCGCAAACGCTTGCGCAAGATTCGACCACACTTCGACATTTTTCGGTTCAAGCCGCATCGCCGCCTGAAAATACGAAATCGCCTTGTCATAGTCTTTTTTGATAAGATACGCGCTGCCGAGATTATTATTCACCTCGAAACTGTTTTTCTCTCGATTATAAGCCGCTTGAAGTAGCGAAAGCGCCTTGTCCGGCTCCTTGTTCATCAAATGCAGCGCGCCCAAATTAATTTGACTTTTCGTGTGATTCGGATTGATGCCGAGTGCCTCTTGATATTTTGACGCTGCCTCGTCGCTTTTTCCCATTTTATCGCACACAAGGGCGTAATTATAAATGACATTCACCTGACTTGCGCCGTCTCTAAGCGACTTCCGCGCATCGTACGCCTTTTTAGCGTAATTGAGCGCCGCAGCAGACTTTCCCTGCGCCATAAGCGCCGCCGAAAGATTATAGCTTGTCAGCGGATCCTCCGCGCCGGACGGAAGAAGCGACAACGCCTGCGTAAAAGCATTCTCCGCATTCGCATAGCTTTCCGTCTGATAATACAGAGACCCCAGCTCCTGCCATGCCGCGCGGTTACCGTTATTGATGCGGAGCACATTTCGGTACGCGCCGACGGCCGCCTTGTACTCCTTCATCTGAGAGAGCGCCCTCCCCTCTTCAAAATACGAACGCTCATGCGCCGGATTGATGTCATGCGCCTTCTGAAATGAATCGAGCGCCGCCTTCCGGTCATCAAGGCGCAAATTAGTTAAACCCAAATTGTAACGCGCCGGAGCATAGTTCGCATTCAGTTCAGCCGCCTTTGAAAACGACGCCTTTGCATCCTGAAACTGCTTGGCCATATATTGCGCACGACCAAGATTGTAATAGTACGCATAATTTTTGCCGTCGTCCGCCGCCGCCTTTGAAAAACTTGCCACCGCGCCCGCATAATCCTTCTTCGCCATCGCATCCATGCCCAACATGAATTGAGAAGAGGCATCGGACGGGTTTTCAGCCGCCGCCTTCCGCGCATAATCCATCGCCTCGTCATTGAGCCGTTTTTTATCCGCTTGGGCGGTGGCATTTTGAGAAGCATCATATAAAAGAGAGGCGATTTCAGACTGTTTGCCCGCAGAAAAAGCCGGCTCCCCCGCAGAAAGCGGCAGATTCTTTGCCGCCTCGTCAAAATGATTCATCGCCGCCGGAATATTACCGGACTTGAGCGCTTCTTTGCCCTGCCGCACTTGCGCATTGACCGTTTCAACTTCCTTCCGAACCTGCTCGCTCTGCCTCGAAAGCGCCGCTTCCGCCGCAGTCCGCGCCGCATCGTCTTTACGACGCTGCATTTCAAGCGCATTCCGCTCAGCAAGCGCCTCATCCCGCTTTTCCCTCGCATTAAGCTCATCGCCAATACCATTCCTACCGCGCCCGCCATCGAACGCAGAAGAATCAGTGCGCATCAGACTTGCAACCTCATCGCGCGAACTAGTATCCAGACGCGGCATATCGCTTCCGCTGCCGACTGCAAGGCCGTTGTCCCGGCCGGAGGTGCGGCCATCCGTGCCGTTTCCGTTATTGCGGCCGACGCCGTTGCGGATTGCGCCGCCTGTCCGGTCATCAGCGCCGTCGTTGTTCGCGCCGTTGCGCCCGCTGTTGGATGCAAGTCCGTTGTCCCTGCCGGTGGTGCCGCCATCGCTGCCGTTCCCGCTATTGCGGCTGGAGCCGTTGCGAGTTGCGCTGCTCGTCCGGCTGTCAGTGCCGTCGTCATTCGCTCCACTGCCGTTGCGCCCGCCGGTGGAGGCAAGACCGTCGTCCCTGCCGGAGGTGCGGCTATCGCTACTGTTCCCGTTATTGCGGCCATCCGTGCCGTTTCCGTTATTGCGGCCGACGCCGCTGCGGGATGTGCCGCTTGACCGGCCACCAATGCCGTCGTTATTCGTGCCAGTGCCGCTGCGTCCGCTGTTGGATGCAAGACCGTTGTCTCTGCCGAAGTTGCGGCTATCGCTGCCGTTTGCGTTATTGCGGCCGGTGCCGTTGCGGAGTATGCCGCCCGTCCGGTTGGCAGTGTCGTCGTTATTCGCGCCGCTGCGCCCGCCGTTCGTTGCAAGTCCGTTGTCCCTGCCGGAGGTGCCTCCATCGCTGCCGTTCCCGTTATTGCGGTCGATGCCATTGCGGGTTGCGCTGCTCGTCCGGCTGTCAGTGCCGTCGTTATTCGTGCCGCTGCGTCCGCTGTTTGATGCAAGCCCGCTGTCTCTACCGGAGGTGCGGCTATCGCTACCATTTCCGTTATTGCGACCGGTGCCGTTGCGGGATGCGCCGCCTGTCCGGCTGTCAGTGTCGTCGTTATTCGCGCCGGTGCGCCCGCCGTTGGATGCCAGAGCGTTGTCCCTGCCGAAGGTGCTGCCATTGCTGCCGTTTCCGTTATTGCGACCGGCGCCGTTGCGGGATGTGCCGTCTGTCCGGTTGTCAGTGCCGTCGTTGTTCGTACCGCTATCGTTGCGTCCGCTGTTGGATGCAAGCCCGGTGTCTCTACCGGAGGTGCGGCCATCGATACCGTTTGCGTTATTGCGGCCATCCCCATCTGCGCCATTCCCGCTATTGCGGCCGGCGCCGTTGCGGGATGTACCGTTCATCCGGTTCTCAGCGCCGTCATTATTCGTGCCGCTGCGTCCGCCGTTAGCTGCAAGGCCGTTGTCCCTGCCGGAGGTGCGGACATCGCTGCCGTTCACGTTGTTGCGGCCGACACCGTTGCGGGATGTGACTCCCGTCCGGTTGTCAGAGCTGTCGTTATTCGTGCCGGTGCGTCCGCCGGTGGATGCCAGAGCGTTGTCCCTGCCGGTGGTGCGACTATCGCTACCGTTCCCGTTATTGCGGCCGGTGCCGTTGCGGAGTATGCCGTCCGTCCGGTTGTCAGTGTCGTCGTTATTCGTTCCACTACGTCCGCTATTGGATGCCAGACCGCTATCCCTGCCGGAGGTGCCTCCATCGCTGCCGTTCCCGTTATTGCGGCCGACGCCGCTGCGGGTTGCGCCGCCCGTCCTGCCATCAGTGCCGTCGTTATTCGTGCTGCTGCCAGTGCGGCCATTGTTGGATGCAAGACCGTTGTCTCTGTCGGAGTTGCGGCCATCGACACCGTCTCCGCTATTGCGACCGGTGCTGTTGCGGAATGCACCGCCAGTCCGGTTGTTCGCGCCGCTGCGTCCGCCGTTGGATGCAATGCCGCTTTCCCTACCGGAGTTGCGGCCATCCGCGCCGCTCCCATTATTGCGGTCTGCGTCGTCGTTGTTCGCGTCGCTGCGTCCGCCGTTAGATGCCAGACCGCTATCCCTGCCGGAAGTACGGCCGTCGGTGCCGTCGTTATTCGCGCCGGAGCGCCCGCCGCTAGCTGCAAGACCGTTGGCCCTGCCGTCGGCGCTCAATGCGGAATCGTCCCAATCTAAATCATTGGCGGAGCGGTCGGCACTCCGTCGGCCGATTTGGGGGCGGGAAGGGGAACCGTCGCCGCTGCCGTCCTGCCCGTAGCCGTCGGCAATGCCGCCGAAGGCATCCGTGCCGTCTCCCCAGCCGTCGCCGTCCAAAGGATAGTCGTTTTCGTCGCCGTTTCGGAGCAGCGCAAGGATGTGCGTCATCAATTCGCGCGCTTCCTCGTCGTCTTTATTTTGAATGAGGAGCAGGTCAAGCTTATCCAACGCGCGCCCGTACTCCCCGTTTTCCATGTACATTCTCACCAATTCGAGCGTATTGGCGCGGGATGCGGCATCGGCTCCCGCAGCTTTCCCGGAAACGGCCGGACAGCCCCGCAAAAGGAGCGCAGCAACAACGATGAGCGCCGCAAGCGCGCCGACGCCTATGAGCAGTCCTACGCCTTTATGCTTTGAAGGAGGCATATTTCCCCCCGAAGAAAAATTATTCAAACCGTTCGTACTATCCATGGTATTCCCCCGTTCTCTTGCCGACTATAGCACGAGCCGCATCACTCAAGTTCCGACTCATATTCGTATTCAATGACGGATTCCGCGCCCGCAGTAATATTGGTCGATTCCGTCTTTTTCAGAGAATGCGCGATATCTTCGATCAGCTGCCGCCGTTTGAGCTCCTCTTCCGACTTTCGCAGTGCGTCGGCCGCTTCAAATTCGCTCTTTTGTTTATTCAGCTCTTCCTGCATCTGACGGGTCTGCGCCTCCGTAAGCCTCGATTTTTCCGCATCCTGTACCCGCACCTCTTCTTCAAGATAGGCGAGAATGCGCCGAATATTGTCCGCCTGCGCATCCGACGGCCGGGCCGCAAGAAAGGCGCGGTAATCGGTCGCCGCATCCTGATACCGGTTCGCCATAAGGCGCGTATTGGCGCGGTTGAGCATCGCCTCATAAAAATCCGGCTGCACCGAAAGCGCGATCGAAAAATACCGCTCCGCCCCCTGATAATCGCCCTGCGTGTACGCAATATCGCCCGCATTGAAGGCCAACAGCTTTTTGTCGGAAACCGGATTGCCCATGCCGCGGTTGAGCGATTGCAGCGCCATGTTATAATTGCCGAGCTGGAAATACGCCAGCCCCAAAAAATTGAACGTATTGACGCCGACGTTGCCCGATGCCGCCTCCTGTTCCAACAGCGGAACCGCAGCGGACGGATTATTCGATTTGAACATCTTTTCCCCGTCGCTCTGCGCATAAACGGCAGCCGCAACGGCACAGATACTAATCAGCAAGCCCTTTTTCATAGACGCTCCGTATAATATATATACGGCATTTTTTGAACGCGCCAAAACAACTAAATAGAAGAAAACGGGAGTCGACCACTCCGCTTGCCGCAAAATGAAAGGATGCATTCGATGAACACAAAGCGAATGTTACTGCGGACAGGAATGCGCCATCGCACAGACGGAGCAGATAGAACGGAAAATAGGAAGGCACCAGAAGGAAAAGCACCGCACGAGCCGCCGCTCCCCGCACAGGTGTGCCGATTTCGGCGCATGAAGCGGAAGCCGCTTGCCGGCCGACTTGTCATCTGCATGGGCGGGTGCACGCCGGAAGAACGGAGGCACACACACGCAAAGCAGATAGAATGGAAAAACGGGAAGCATCGGAAGGAAAAACGCCGTGCACGCAAAGGAGCGCCGCTTCCGGAGCATGAAGCAGAAACCGCTTGCCCGTCGGGTTGTCATCTGCATGGGCGGGTGCCCGCGCACCAGAAGAACAGAGGCACCCGCAGGCGGAGCAGATAGAACGGAAAACGGGAAGGCATCGGAAGGAAAAACGCCGCACGAGCTGCATCACCCGCAAAGGAGCCGCGCTTCCGGAGCATGAAGCGGAAGCCGCTTGCTGTCGGCTCGTCATCTGCATGTGAAGGGTGCCCGCACGTCGGAAGAACGGAGGCACGCACAGGCGGAGCAGATAGAACGGAAATCGGGAATGCATCGGAAGGAAAAACGCCGTGCACGCAAAGGAGCGCCGCTTCCGGCGCATGAAGCAGAAACCGCTTGCCGGTCGGCTCGCATTCGCATGGGAAGAGTGCCTGCACGTCGGAAGAACGCACAAGCGGAGCAGATAGAACGGGAACAGGAAAGCCTCGAAAGGAAAAACGCCGCACGAGCCGCCTCACTCACACCTGCACAGCACTTCCCGCGCATGAAACGGAAGCCGCTTGCCGGTCGGCTTGCCATTTGCATGGGAAGAGTACCCGCACGTCGGAAGAACGGAGGCACGCGCAGGCGGCGCAGATGGAACGGAAAAACAGGAAAGCATCGGAAGGAAAAACGCCGTGCACGCAAAGGAGCGCCGCTTCCGGCGCATGAAGCAGAAGCCGATTGCCGGTCGGCTTGCCATGCGCATGAGTGGAGTGCCCGCATGCCGGAAGAACGCACAAGCGGAGCAAATAGAACGGAAAAGCGGGAAAGCATCAGAAGGAAAAACGCCGCACGAGCCGCCGTGCCCCGCAAAGGAGTGCCGCTTCCCGCGCATGAAGCAGAAGCCGCTTGCCCGTCGGCTTGCCATGCGCATGGGAAGAATGCCCGCATACCAGCAGAACGGGGGCACGCACAGGCGGAGCAAATAGAACGGAAAAACAGAAAAGCATCGGAAGGAAAAGCGCCGCACCCGCAAAGGGGGTGCCGCTTCCGGCGCATGGAGCGGAAGCCGCTTGCCGGTCAGCTCGCATTCGCATGGGAAGAGTGCCTGCACGCTGGAAGAACGGAGGCACGTGCAGGCGGAGCAGATAGAATAGAACAGAACAGGAAAGCATCGGAAGGAAAAATGCCGTGCACGCAAAGGGGCGCCGCTTCCGGCGCATGGAGCGGAAGCCGCTTGCCGGTCAGCTCGCATTCGCATGGGAAGAGTGCCTGCATGCTGGAAGAACGGAGGCACGCGCAGGCGGAGCAGATGGAACGGAAAACATAAGCATCGGAAGGAAAAAACACCGTGCACGCAAAGGTGTGCCGCTTCCGTCGCATGAAGCGGAAGCCGCTTGCCGGTCGGCTTGCCATGCGCAGGGGCGGATTGTCCGCATGCTGGAAGAACGGAGGCACACGCAGTGGTTCCGGCATCCCGCCGGAGTGTTTCTACTCCCAGCCGAACGTTGCCGGAGGTTTATCCGTCAAGTCAAAGAAAATTGCATCGACATACGGAAGCGCGCCAATCTTATGCGTCATCGCCGCCAAAAGCTCATGCGGCAGCTTTGCAAAGCGCGCAGTCATCACATCTTCGCTGCACACCGGACGGAGCACCAGCGAACAATGATCGGCGCGGGAGGCGTACGGCAAATTGATAGTCAAATGCTGAAAGATCTTCGCATACCAGCCGCTTTTATGCAGCTCGTCGAGCGCAATGGCATCCGCCTCACGGATTTGGTCAAGCCGACGGCGGGTACAGTAGGCCGCCTGCAGCCGCATTTCCGTAGCGGGGACAGCCGGATTTTGATAGAGCTGAATCACCGTGCGGTTGATAAAACGCGCGCTGTTCGTCATTTTACCGGCGGCGCGCTCAAGTTTTTCCCAGATTTTCGGCACGTGGAAGAAGCCCTCCGCATCTTTTGCAAAACTCAAACTGCACGGAAAGCGGTATGTCCGGAAATCGCCCTGCACGCCGACCGAACGCACCGGCAGCACGGTTTTCCGCATTGCAGCGGCGCAATGTTCGCAAAACATATCGAGCGTAATGCCGTCGGCTTCCTGCTGCGCCTGCTGCAGCTCGGCTTCGTCTTCCCGACTCAGCGCGCCGTCGGAACACAGCGCGTTAATCGAAAGGCCCGGACCGGGAAAAGGATGGCGCATGATCAGCGCGTCGGAAAGCCCCAGTGCTCGCCCGATCATCCGCACCTCGTCCTTGTACAGCTCCCGCAGCGGTTCGATTATCAAGCCTTTTTCGATGAGCGAAAGGATGCCGTCGACGCGGTTATGGTGCGTTTTTATCACCTTTGCATTTTTTGTGCCGCCGGATTCAATGACATCGGGGTACAGCGTCCCCTGCGCAAGCAGCCACGCGCCGCCGTCAAGTTTCCGGCGTTCAAGTACCGCATTCCGCACCGCGATAAAGGTTTCGCCCACCGCAGCTCTCTTTTTTTGCGGATCGGTGAGCCCGTCCACCGCCTCCAAAAACGTTTCGCTCGCATCTTCGACAATAAAATTATCGAATCGGGCGGCGGCGTAGGCTTCCGCGATTTTCAGGCTTTCGTCTTTGCGCATAAAACCGTTGTCGATGTGAAGGCCGAGCACCCGCTCCGAGCCGAGCGCCTTATTCAGCAGCGCAAACGTTACCGTGCTGTCAACGCCGCCGCTCAAAAACAGCATGACGTTTTTTCCGGCCGCCGCAGTTTTTATCCCGTCAAGAATCGAGCGGAGCACATCCGCTTCCGACCAGTTTTTATCCATGCCGCAAAAGCGCGCAAAATTTTCAAAGATTTTATTGCCGCACGGCGTATCTTTCACTTCGCAGTGGAATTGCAGGGAAAACCGTTTTTTCGGAAGGTTCTGCAAGGCCGCAAACCGGCAGTTTTCCGTGCTGCCGACGCGCTCAAAACCATCTCCGGGCTGGAGCACCTCGTCCTGATGGCTCATCCACACCTGCACGCTCCCGTCGATGCCGTCAAAAAGCGGACAGCCCGCTTCCGGCGTAAACTGCGCAAGTCCGAACTCGCCCCGTTCCGCCTTCCCGGCCGTCCCGCCGCTTCCGGCATTCAGCACGTAATGGCCGTAGCACAAACCGAGCATCGGAATGTCGAGCGACAAAATCGCCGCATTGAATTCCGGCGCGTCTTCGCCGTACACGGAAGCAGGGCCGCCGGAAAGCACGATGCCTGCGGCATTTTCAAAAGCGTCCAAAGGCGCGGACGGTTCTGCAATTTCGGAATAATACCCGAGCGCACGGAACCGTTTTGCAATCAAATGCGCATATTGACTTCCAAAATCCAGCACGACGATCTTTTGTCTGTTCATGGTTCGCTCCGTTTAGTTTTTTGTACGCTTGGAGGCGCACGATGCCGCAATAAAGTCGCGGAACAGGGGACCGGCTCGGTTCGGGCGGCTTGTGAATTCGGGATGAAACTGCACGCCGACCATCCACGGATGATCGGGGCACTCAACAATTTCAACCAGCTGCCGTTCGGGATTGATTCCGGCAATAATGAAGCCCGCGCGCTTAAAATCTTCCATATATATGTTGTTGAATTCATAGCGGTGCCGGTGGCGTTCCTGTATCGACGGAGCGCCGTACGCACGGTAGGCGTGCGTCCCCTCTTGCACCGTGCACGCATAATTTCCGAGCCGGAGCGTGCCGCCGATGCACTTTCCGTCTTGATCGGGCATCAGCGCGATAACCGGAAAAGCTGTCTCTTTATTCATCTCCGTTGAGTTCGCGCCGTCAAAGCCGAGAACGTTGCGGGCATATTCGATGACCTGTATTTGCATACCGAGGCAGATGCCGAAATACGGAATGCGGCGCGTGCGGGCGAATGTTGCGGCGTGCACCATTCCTTCGATTCCTCGATCGCCGAAGCCGCCGGGAACGATGATGCCGTCCGCATCTTTGAGCCGCTCTTCGGCGGCGGCCGCATCCGTCAAGGATTCGGCGTCAATCCAATCGATTGAAACCGCCGTCCGGTTATGAATGCCGCCGTGCACGAGCGATTCCACAACGGAAAGGTAGGCGTCGTGGAGCGCCGTGTACTTTCCGACCAGCGCGATTTTTACGCGGTCAAGCGGATTATTGAAGCGCTCGACCATCTTCTGCCAATCGGCAAGATCCGACGGCGCCGCTTTGATTCCGAGCGTCCGGCAAAGCGCCGCCCCCAGTCCCTCGCGCTCCATCTGGAGCGGCACCTCATAAATGGAGCGCGCCGTAAGATTTTGAATCAGATGCGAGCTTTGCACATTACAAAACGCGGCAAGTTTTTCGCGGGCGGAAGCGTCAAGCGGCATTTCCGTCCGGAGCATCAAAATATCGGGCTTAATGCCGAGTTCCTGTAATTCTTTTACGCTGTGCTGCGTCGGCTTCGTTTTGATTTCGCCGGCCGTTTTAAGGTACGGCACGAGCGTCAGGTGGATGTAGCAGCAGTTTTCTTCGCCGACTTTATATTTCATCTGCCGGATCGCTTCGATAAACGGCAAAGACTCAATGTCGCCGACCGTTCCGCCGATTTCCGTAATCACCACTTCCGGATCGTTTTTTTCCGTCGCAAGCAGCATACAGTGCAAGATTTCTTCGGTTATATGCGGAATGACTTGCACCGTGCCGCCGTTGAATCCGCCGTTGCGCTCTTTCTCGAACACCGTGCGGTACACCCGTCCCGCAGTAGTATTTGCATACTTGGGAAGCGCCGTATCCGTAAAACGTTCGTAATGGCCGAGGTCTAAATCCGTTTCCGCCCCGTCCGCCGTTACGAACACTTCGCCGTGCTGATAGGGATTCATCGTACCCGGATCGATATTCAGATACGGATCGAATTTCTGATTGACGACCCGCAATCCCATATTCTTCAAAATTAATCCGATCGAAGCCGCGGCAATGCCTTTTCCCAGTCCGGAAACAACGCCGCCCGTAATGAAAATGTATTTTGTCATCAGATTTTTCCTTATCGCTGCCGTGAATTCCGGCAGACTATAACAGAAATGAATGGCTCCGTCCATTCCGCCGCCAAGCGAAGCGGCGACGCTTTGCGCTTGTTCGCCCATCGTGCGCCGCTGTGTGCGCATCCCGCTCGCTCTCTTGCTATCTATCGTTTTACGAATTAGAATGGGCGCATTATGGAAGATATTACAGTCAGAAAAAACGGTCTTGTATATACAGCGGACAGCAAATGCGTTTTGGGCATTGACGGAACCTCGTCGGCGTTTACCGGAACGGTTCCCAACGGAGCGGTCAAAGTCGGGGATGAAGCCTTTACGTGCTGCAATTTGACGCGGATTTCTCTCCCGGAATCCGTAAGGGAAGTGGGCAGCTGTCTGTTCAGCAATTCGGCAAAACTGGAATGGGTGCACCTGCCGTCAGGGCTGCGGAAACTTGCGCCTTACCTGTTTAGCGGTTGCGCCGCGCTCACTCATGTTGAAATGCCGCTTGAGTTGAGCGAACTTCCGGAGGGACTTTTTTCCGGCTGCGCTTCCCTGACCGATATTCCATTCCGTTTCGGTGTGTCGACGCTGCCGGCTGCGGTCTTCGCCGGCTGTTCGTCGCTCGTCTCCATCGCAATTCCGAATACCGTAAACAAGATTTGCCGCGGAGCCATTGCCGACTGCAAGAATCTCCAAACCATCATTTTACCGGCGGCGCTTCAGGAATTTGAAGACGGCGCCGTTTCCGGCTGCCCGAAGCTGCTGCGCCTCCGCTTTGCAGGCGAAAATCCGCGCTTTTACACGTCCGCCGACGGAAAAATATTGTACCGCAAGAACAGCGGCGGGGAAGATACGGCGGTGTTTAAGGTGGAAGGCGCCGTGTATCAGGCCGTTCCGTCCGTCAAAGAGGAATGCGACAACCCGTCCATCATCGATTTTGCCGAAGACGACGATGAAGTTCTGACCGATAATACGCTCGATTCGTTCCAAGACGAGATCGAAGACGATGCGGAGGAGCAGGTTGCCGCGCCGGTACAGAAGCCGACCGCAGCAGAACCGGCCGGGAATGCCGCTCCGGAAGCGCAGGCGGCAAACGCAAGCGACATCGATTCGCGCATGGCGGAGATCATGCGGCAAGATACCCCGCCATCCATTCCGAACTTTTCCATTTCAGACATTCCGGAAGCGAGCGAAGAAGAATTAGCCGCGTCAAAGCTCTCAGCGACAAAGAAGCCGGCAGCAAAAACGGCCGAGAATGCGGCTCCGGCAGCGCAGGCGGCAAACGCGAGCGACATCGATTCTCGCATGGCCGAAATTATGCGGCAGGATACCCCGCCGTCGATCCCGAACTTTTCCATTTCAGACATTCCGGAGGCGAGCGAAGAGGAATTGGCCGCGTCAAAGCTTACAGCGACGAAGAAGCCCGCAACAAAACCGGCCGAGAATGCAGCTCCGGCAGCGCACGCGGCAAACGCAAGCGACATCGATTCACGCATGGCCGAAATTATGCGGCAGGACACCCCGCCGTCCATTCCGAACTTCTCCATTTCTGACATTCCGGAGGCAAGCGAAGAGGAATTAGCCGCATCAAAGCTTACAGCGACAAAGAAGCCCGCAGCAAAAACGGCCGAGAATGCAACTCCGGCAGCGCAGGCGGCAAACGCAAGCGACATCGATTCGCGCATGGCCGAAATCATGCGGCAGGACACCCCGCCGTCGATCCCGAACTTTTCCATTTCAGACATTCCGGAGGCAAGCGAAGAGGAATTAGCCGCATCAAAGCTTACAGCGACGAAGAAGCCCGCTGAAAAACCGGCCGAGAATGCAGCTCCGGCAGCGCAAGCGGCAAACGCGAGCGATATCGATTCGCGCATGGCCGAAATTATGCGCCAAGATACCCCGCCGTCGATCCCGAACTTCTCCATTTCTGACATTCCGGAAGCGAGCGAAGAGGAATTAGCCGCGTCAAAGCTTACAGCGACGAAGAAACCGGCTGAAAATGCAGCTCCGGCAGCGCAGGCGGCAAACGCGAGTGACATCGATTCACGCATGGCGGAAATTATGCGGCAAGATACCCCGCCGTCGATTCCGAACTTTTCCATTTCAGATATTCCGGAGGCGAGCGAAGAGGAATTAGCCGCGTCAAAGCTCGCATCAACAAAGAAGCCCGTAGTAAAACCGGCCGAGAATGCAACTCCGGCAGCGCAGGCGGCAAGCACGAGTGACATCGATTCGCGCATGGAGGAAATCATGCGGCAAGATACCCCGCCGTCGATCCCGAACTTTTCCATTTCAGACATTCCAGAGGCGAGCGAAGAGGAATTAGCCGCATCAAAGCTCGCATCAACAAAGAAGCCGACTGCAAGTCCGGCAGCGCAAGCGGCAAACACGAACGACATCGATTCTCGCATGGAGGAAATTATGCGCCAAGATACCCCGCCGTCGATTCCGAACTTCTCCATTTCTGACATTCCGGAGGCGAGCGAAGAGGAATTGGCCGCGTCAAAGCTTACAGCGACAAAGAAGCCCGCAGAAAAACCGGCTGAAAATGCAGCTCCGGCAGCGCAGGCGGCGAATACGGAGGAAACTCCCGACGCAGATGCGGCGCGGCGGGCGGCATCCATCGTAGAAGAAGATTTAGCGGCACATGCGGGGCTTGACATGGGGCCGGTTGTAGCGGAGGAGCCGCCTGAATCGATGAAGGAAAATCCGGTGTCCACGCCTGCCGCCGAGCCGGAAGATGAGTTCGATGAAAAGGCCGTTATGCAAAATCTCTTCTTTGAATCGAAGAAAGTAATGCAGAAAAATATGAACTCTGCGGATCCCTTTGCGCGCATTTTGTATGTGTTTGCCGAGCATCTGCACGAAGGCGAACTCGGTCAAGTCTTTTCCGCCCGTCTTGAAAACTGCTGCGAGCGCCTTTCCAAACTGCATGGATTTACAAGCGTCTACTATTTTTACGGCATCGACCTCAAAAACGAAAAATTCCGCAAGCAATTTCAGAAAATTATGCAGAATAAAGATGCCGTTTATGCGGTGGCCGCGGGCTCTCTGTCCGACCTTGAAAGCGAGCAGTGCGTTTTCGCTGCAAACGCCGGTATCGGCATCGATAAAGAAAGCATGAGCGCGCAGTTGGCCAAAGCAGCCGATCCGAATACGCCATGCCTTAAATTGCTGCTGCAAGACGCGCTGCAATAACAGAAGCGGGCGCGGCCGGATTGGATTCGGCCGACTGCCCGATCCTCTTTAGGCGGAAATACGGCGCGGTCGGTTAGATTTCCTGCCGCGCCGTCAATTTTTTAAAGAAAGTAAGATAATCGTTTTTGACAATCGCATCCCATGCGTAGTTCTTTTTGACGGACGCGGAAGCTCCGGCGATCATTTGTTCGAGCGCGTCGGGGCTGGTGCGCTTAAAGTCGGCCGCTTTGCGGAGCGCGTCGGCAAGACGGTCGGGCGTGTTCGGCGCATATAAAAAACCCGTCTTTCCGTCGGCTATTTTTTTTAAGCCGCCGGTCGCATGGGCGATCGGCAGCGTGCCGTAAAGCTGCGCAATAAAATCTTCAAGCCCGCACGGCTCAAAGCTGCTCGGCATGACGGCAAAATCGGCTGCCGCAATAACCAAACGCGACGTATTCCGGTCATAGCCGTTAAAATAAACGGCGCGCCCGTAAAATTGCGCCGTCCAATGTTCAAGCGCCTGCTCCAGATACCGCTCCCCTTGCCCCATGATGACAAAACAAGTGTCCCGATCGGTTGCCATAACCTGACCGGCGGCCTGAATCAGTATGTCGATGCCTTTTTGAGCGGCAATGCGCCCGTGATACACGAACCACACGGCATCGCGCCCGTCGCCGCGCATCGTGCCGAACCGCCTTACGCTGTCGATACGTCCGTCATCCGGAAGCGCAAGCATATCCGCCAAAAACTTCCTGTTGGCGCCCTTGCCGTCGAGCTGCATTTGCTCCGGACTGAATGTAAACGGCAAGCCCGAAACCGCAGTATCTTCCGGAAGATAGCGGCCGGCATCAATGCCGTTCGTAATGCCAACAATGTCGACCTTCCGCGCGGCAAAAATCGGCGCAAGCCCGTCCGTGCTGCTGCCGTTTGTCGGATCCGTCAGCTCGCTTGCATAAAAACGCGAAACGGTCGTCAGCGCAGCATCCGAACTTGCCAAAAGGAAGGGCTCAATCCGTCCCCGATTTTCCGCCTGCCGGAGCCTTTCAGCCGGAAGCCCCGTATAATACAGCGCTTCTCCGGCATCCCGAAACTCGTGATGATAGGCCGGTCCCGCATTGTGAATCGTTACCGCACAGCGAATCTGCGAAAGAGAGCGCCGCGCAGAGTGCGCAAAATAGGACGGCAGGACGGCCGTTGCCGCATCATGGCAGTGCACGATGTCCGGCAATTCGGTATCCGGAAACGTTTCCGCATAGGAAACCACCGCCTTTGAAAAGAGCGCATCCAAAAACAGCATATCGCGGTGGCCGCTTCCGCGCACATTCGCCGGATTTGCGTCCTGCTCCTTTTGCGTGTAGACGTAAACCGCTTGCTTTTCGCTGAACGACGGATGGCGGATGAAAACGATTTTTACCGGATTATCCTTAAATTTGCCGAGCGAATAGCGCACCGTTTCATTCTTCCCGCACAGGGGAACGCTCAGCGGCTCCGGCGCATCGCGTAAATCCGTCACCGCATCGAATGAGCTGCATCCAAAGACGGGAATAAAAAGCGTTACGTCGTTTCCGAGCCGCGCCATTTCTACGGCAATCGCATACGTCACATTTTTGACGCCGCCGACTTCGGCAAGCCCCGCGCATTCCATACCGACAGTCCAGAATTTCATCATCGTTCTCCCGTTCGTTTCCGAACAAAATCGCACGCATCGTGCGGAGGCCGGTCTAGCGCTCGCGCGCGCCTAAATCCGGACGCAACACTTCCGCGCCGCCAGTGTATACCGGTACCAGACACGCATTTTCTTCCATATATACATGCGCAAGCAGGCGAATGACATGCGCCGACGCGCCTCGTATCGCGGCCTCCTGCGTGCAGAAAAGCGGGAGCGCGGCAATGTCAACGGCGCCGCGGTAATGCGTACGGAGCGCCGTACACGGGTTGAGCGCATCAATATCCTCTGTTACGGAAAACTGCAAGGACACAATATCCTGCGTCGTCAGGCGGTTGCGCTCAAAAAGTTCCGTGCAAAGGCGCACCGTGTTTTCCGTAATCGAATCGGCGGTATTTTCGGCGCAAACCGCCCCGCGCAGCGCAAAAAGTTTCGTCATACGTCACTGTCCTCATTTTATGGTAGTTTGATACGGGAGATTCGAGCGCGCATTCCGGAGGTGTTGCCGCCGCCCGATTTTAAAGCCGCCGTCCAACGGTCAATCGGCGTTTCCGAGTAAAAGCTTTTTTAGCTTTTTAATTTCGCTGGTCGATAAAGCCGCTTCGTCGGCATCCTTTTGCCCGGCGGCATCTTGAGTTGATTCCCGGAGCGGCGTAAGCGCTTCCAGCTCCGGCAAAGGCGCTTCGGCAGCAATGCGCGAAGTCGGCAGGGGAAGCGAGCGGACTTCTTTATAGAGCGCATAGTCGGGCAACGCCGCTTCCGTTACGGCAAACGCCGTAAACAAAATCCCCGGATACTTTCGTCCCGCATCGATGAGCGCAAGCAGCTGCTCTTTATCCATCGCTTCAGGGTGCAAAACGGCGCCGCGCTCCGCCTCGGACAAAAAATAGGCGACGGCGGAAGAGACGGCATTTTGAACGGAGAGCGCAATATAGTCGTTGAGAGACGGCTGATCGGATATGAGGGATTGTTTCAAAAGAGTCGGCAAAGATTCGGTTTTTACGGCGGCGGAAACGGAAAAATGAAAGGCGTAAGAAAAATCAAGCGCGCCGTTTACGGTATTTTTATAGAGAGCCGCCAGCGGCAACTCTCCGCTCATATCCTTCCGGAAAGAAAGCGGTTTGGTCGAAAAAAGTTTCAGCTCGGCATTGGTCGGTAAAAGGAACTCCCAAAACCATGAAAATTCTCCCGGCACAACAGGATGCGGCGAGATTCCGCCCGTTTTGGAAACGACTACCCCCGCGCTGTCCGTTTTGATTTTGAGCTGCGGCCAACCGATAAAGAACACGGCGGCTGCAAACAGCAGAATCATTACGGCGCATACAAGAAATGTTTTTACAGCTTTTGCCATGCCAGCTCCGTTCGGATAAGTCTTGACCCCCCAAAAAATCTGCCCTAGTATAGCGGCCGGCTATGAAGACTGCAAGGCACATCGATCATAAAAAGCTATCGCACATCGTATTCATCATTGCTTTTCGCACAACGCTTTTTTTATTTTTCGTTACGATTCTCCTTTTTCTGTTCTTTGCTGCGGGAAACTATCAAGGCTTCGGCGACAGCGAACTGCACGTAGTCATCCGCATAACATCGATTGCGGCGCTTCTGCTGTTTTTAATCGCGACGCTTACCGCGCTGAACGCCCTTGCCCGCTGCATCTTGCCGGGCGCATCGCCGCATCGATTCCGGTATTTGCGCTATGCGCTTTTTCTTTTTCCGGCCGGCGTGATCGGCCTGGCCGTCTCAATTTTTTGCGGATTGCTCGAAATCCTTTCGGCCGGAATATAAATCTCAAGGCAACCCGCCGTGGAAATGTACAATTTTACTGTGACGGCAAAATAAAACGGCTTTTAAATGAAATCTCATTTAAAAGCCGTTTGCCGCATCCAACTTCAGACGAATCAGTCAGCCCGCAAGATAACCACAGACCACGGATTTACGCCGTAGGAGTTGCCCTTCATCACTTCAGCCTTATCCGGCGCCCAGCAGTTGTGCTCTGTTTCCGCCCAGCTGTGAGTATCGACAAGGCGCTTCCATGTTTTATCCGCCGGAATGCTAAAGTCTATCTTTTCGATCCACATATTCATAAACATCAGATAGTCATGTCCGCCGGCGCTGCTGCCGTTTATCCGAACCCAGATTGCGCGGTCATCGCGCCACAAGCCCGAATACCCGTCTACTTTTCTAAAATCGTATGAAACATTGTAATTCGCTTGCTGCAGCACTTTTTCATTCTTACGCAAATTCATCATGTATTGCGCAAAGATAAAGTTGCCGTTTTTGTTTTCAGTGTTCGTAAACTTTCCGAACATGTCGTTGTATGAAGCGCCGATGCCGCCGGTCGCAACCGCATGCGGCGCATTCGTATCGATCATATTATAGTTATTCCACGTTGCAACGCTGTCGATGTTGTACGGATTGTTGTTCCCGTTTTGCGTCCGGCACAGCTCGTCGCCCCACACAATCATCGGAGTGCCGCGACTCATCATTTGCACCGCAAAATAGTTCCGCGCCGTTTGCCGCCGCTCCTGAGGAGTTGCTACAAATAGTAAACCGCGTTTGTTTCGCTCCTCCTCAGTCATGGTCCTCCATGCTGAACCGTATTTGAGGGTATTCCAGTCCTCAACGCCGCCGTCGCTTGGGCCGAACGGCCACGGCAATTCTTTATTGAATTTGTTGCCTTTTCCGGCATAACAGCACAAATCGGTAAGCGTCGAACCGTCATGCGCAACCAGAAAGTTTATCGATTTATGCGGCCCGCCTTCCTTATTGAAATTGCTATAATCGCCGTTGATATAATTGGTAACCTCCCCTTCTCTGCTGGTATGAGGCTCCCCGCCGCCGATATATGCGCGCATCGAATCGCGGAAACGTCCGTTCCATCCGCCCCAGCCGTACGGAAAGTTTCCGACTTGGTAGTTGGTTGGGTGACGGCCGAGATCCCAGCCTTCCGCAATCATTTCAACGTTAAGTGATCGGCCGAGCTCCTCAATATCCCGAAGCGTTTTCGCATTGGGATTGAAATTCCACTCTTTTCCAGCGGCATCGTATTCACGGCCGAGAATGACCGCAATATCGAAGCGGAAGCCGTCAACGCCCATGTCTTCAACCCAATAGCGCAATGAATCCAATATGAGCGCACGGGCAATCGGATTGTCGCAGCGCAGATTGTTTCCGCAGCCGGAGGTTTCCCAGTAGTAGCGCGGATCGGCAAAGCAGTAATAGGTGCGGTTATCGATGCCGCGCATGGAAAGAATATCCGCTTTGGTCGTGTCTTTTTCCTTCTTGCCGTTTATGGTTGTTGCTCCAAGATCCCACAAGCCGCCTTCGCCCGTGTGGTTGTAGACAACGTCAAGGTATACTTCCATTCCCTGCTCGTGGAAGGCGCTGACCATCTCCTTGAACTCTCTTGTCGGCCCGCCTGCGCTTTTGTCGCTTGAATAGCGGCGCTCCGGCGCAAAAAATCCGAAGGTCATGTAGCCCCAGTAGTTTCCGCCCGGCCCGTCGTCGGGATTGACGTCGTTATCGGTTTCGTGAACCGGCAAAAGCTCAATCGTCGTAATTCCAAGCGCCTTCAAGTACGGCGCAAGCAAGGCCGCGCCCGCATACGTTCCCTGCTTGTCGGCGGGAATGTCTACCACGTTTGCGAATCCCTGAAAATTATGCAAAATCGTTTTTAGATTTGCCGCCGACGGGTGCTTGGTGATGCCGCGCACGTGCGCTTCATAAATGATGGCTTCTTCTGCAGAAAGCTTCGGGGATGCTATTCCATTATATTTGCTTTCTTCTACTATATATCCTTTCGGCGCATGGCGTCCCGAATCTTTTTCGCGGTTTGCCTCGCCGCTTGCATATACGCCCGAGCCTGCGCCTTCGGTTGCCGTGGCATTCGATTTATCGTGCGTCATTTCGCGGCCGTACGGATCAAACAAAATCTTATTCGGATTAAAGCGGTTACCCTCGTTATCGACATCGGAGATAAAACCCGCACTGCTTCCGCCGCGCTTCCATTGCGTATCGTACGGCCAGTTCGGTCCCCAGCAGCGGTAGGCATAAATGTGCCCCGCAAGATTCGATTTCAGCTTTGCGCGCCACACATTATCGCTTCCCTGTACCATCCAATAATCGTAGCGGGCGTCTTTTCCGTATGCCGCATCGTAAATCTCAAGGAGCACCTTTGTAGCATTGGCGGAATAGAGCGCGAACGTCGTCGTATCGCCGTCGATATGCGCGCCGAGCGGCCATCGCGCGCCGCCCCAGCTGTCCTCCTTAACTGGACTGAACGGCCCCTCTGCCGGATGGATAACGCCGACGGTCGCTTCAGTAAACTTATAAGCCGCCACCGGAGACTGCATTCTGCCTTTTACGGCAATCGCTTTGAGGTTTGTGTGGATGCCGACCGAAATGCCCGCATCGCCGTCGTAACGGGCGCTGCTCGTTGTCGGCGTCTTACCGTCGGTCGTGTAATAGATATCGGCTTCAAACGGAGATTCTTCATAAAGCGTATGGCAGCGGAGGTATACGGTTTTGGAAGAGCCTGCGGCAAGACCGCAGTTATCGATGCCGACGCCGGAAGCGTCTTCAAGCACAGGCGACGGCAACGCAATGGTTATCTTGCCAAGCTCTGTCGGCGTGTCGCTTTTCACCGTAACGTTTTTTTCATATAAAACGGCGCCGTCATACACCGCGTAGAGCGTCCAGCTGCCCGGCGCAACGCCGCTAATGCGCTCCTCTTTGCCGGCGGTAATGCCGACCAGTTCTTTTGACACGCGGTCATTCACGTATATCTTGATATTTTTACTCGTAAGCGAAGGCGTAAACGTAACCGCCCCGCTCTTAAGCGTATACGCCCCGCTCGGAGCCTTCGTGCCGGATTTAATAGCCCGCGCAATCGCCTTCGCATCGATCAAGCCCGCCGGAACAGTACCGGTAGGAAGATACCCCTTCACCGTTTCCGCCGAAAGCCCCGTAACCGCAGCGTAGGAGCCGAGGCTTATCAGCTCGTAAAAGACGTTAGCCACCGCCGCATCTTTTGACCAGTCGGCAGTTATTTCCGTCGTCTGTCCCGACTCAACGTCAAAGACCGAACGCAGCACCGCCCCGTCCGAGCGGTTGAGAATGTTCGCGATTGTTTTTTGCGCCGAAATACTGACAACCCGATTTTTACCGGCAGGGATATAATCGATTACGACATCGTTTCCGACAGCCGTTTTTGAAAAATCCGCATCGGCTTTGGATACAGTTTTCATATCATAGCCGGTTATGCTGATATCCGCCTTCGCGATGCCGCCCCGCTGGTCGATTTTCAGCAAGCCGACCGGTTCATCGTCGTCTGCGGATGCGCCCGGACATCCGGTAAAGGTCAACGCCGCGGCAACCAAAAGCGCTGCGCCGACGGTCATTCTTCCGGTGAATTTCATATCACTTTCCTCCTTGCAGCACGCTTCCTTTTCCGGAAGGCTGCAACAATATCATTAAGGAGACGCACCGACGTTCCGCACGGATTTGTCAGCGCTATCCATCCGATTCTTTTGAGTCTTCATAAAAAATACCGCCTGCCTGCCGGCAAAGCAGCATTCCCCATTTCAGACAAAGCATTATTATATACGAAACAATCAATAAGTAAAGAAAAGCGTTACAAAGAAAAACCGGCCGTCTATGCAAACAGCGAATAGCCCGCAGGAACGGAAAGCGCATCGTCCGCAGCTCCATTACGACCGTTCCGTTACAGCCGCCTGCCCTCTCCCGCCCGTTTACAAAAGATGCCGAAAGCAATAGATTTTCCGCCGATACAGGGGGCGCGATGACTGTTTTTACATTACGGAAGCTCGGAATTACAGCGTTGTCGGAAGAAGGAGCGGCGGATACCTTCGGCACGGGCGCGCCGGAAAAGTCGGAATCGCAGGCGCAACGCATTGCGCGCTTTGTACCGAATCCGACCCCCGCGCTCGACAGCGACTGTCTCCTTTCGCATATTCTGGAAAAAGAGCGGACATTTATTTTGTCGCATCGGGATTATCCGGTGAGCGAAACGCAGCGGCAGCGGTTTGCCGATGCTATTCGGCAACGGCGGAGCGGGCTGCCGGTAGCATATATTACGGGAAAAAAAGAGTTTTACGGACTGCCTTTTACGGTAACGCCTGCGGTGCTCATTCCGAAGCCGGACACGGAACTGCTTGTCGAGCGCGCCGTCGCAATCGTTTTGGAAAAAAGAGCGGCCGATCCGGAAAAGAAGCTTTCCGTGTGCGATATGTGTACGGGAAGCGGCTGCATTGCAATCGCGCTGCTCAAAACGATTGCGGAAAACCGTAGCGCCGCGTGCAGGAACCTGCCGGAGATAACGCTTTCCGATATCAGCGGCCCCGCCCTCAAAATTGCGGAGCTGAACGCCGACACTCTCCTTGCCGCCGAGGAACGGCAACACGTCCATTTTGTGCAAAGCGATTTATTCCGCACTGTCGGCTGCCGCTTTGACGTGATTACCGCAAATCCGCCCTATATTCCGTCTGCGGTGGCGCGCGCGCTCCTTACGGACGGCAGAAACGAGCCGCTTCTTGCGCTGGACGGAGATGCGGCGCCGTCGACCGGTACGGCAGCGAGGACGGATGGCCTTTCCGTCATCGTGCGGCTTTTGCCGGAAGCGTACGCGCACCTTGCGGCGCGCGGCGTGCTTTTGATGGAAGCGGGCGAATACAACATCGGCGCGGCCGCACAAGAAGCGGAGCGGGTCGGATTCCGTCGGGTACGGATATTTCAGGATTTGGCGGGGCAGCCCCGTCTCCTTCAGGCGGAAAAATAGGGGAGCAGACAGCAGCATGATGCCCAGTCCGCTCCGAAAGCTCCGCAAAAAATACGCGCCCGCATAAGGGCGCGTACCGCATCGGCTACTTTGCATCCAAAAGATTTTGTACCGCCAACACCGCTTGGTCTAAATACTGGAAGTCGAGCCCTTCGATATCGCCTGCATCGACCGCCGCCGACGTTTTTTCCTCCATCGGAATGCGGGCAAGTACCGGCAGCCCGAACGTTTGCGCGATATTATCGATATTGCTTTTTCCGAACACGGAAATTTCCCGTCCGCAGTCGGGACATTTGACGTAGCTCATGTTTTCTACCAGCCCAAGCAGCGGAATCTCCATCATGTTCGCCATCTTAACCGCCTTTTCGACAATAACGCGGACAAGCTGCTGCGGCGACGAAACAATGATGATGCCGTCAATCGGCAGCGACTGGAACACCGTCAGCGGCACGTCCCCCGTTCCCGGCGGCATATCGACAAACATAAAATCAACGTCATTCCACAATACATCCATCCAAAACTGCTTGACCGCACCGGAAATAACTGGCCCGCGCCACACCACCGGATCATTTTCATTTTCAAGCAGGAAATTCATCGACATAATCTGAATGCCGCTGTCCGTAACGACCGGCAGCAGCGCCTCCCCATTTGCGGTCGCCCGCTCCATGCCGACGCCGAACGCTTCCGGAATCGACGGCCCCGTAATGTCGGCATCGAGAATCGCCGTCCGATAGCCGCGCTTCATCATGCCGCACGCCAGTAAGCTAGTTACCAGCGACTTCCCGACGCCGCCTTTCCCGCTCATAATTCCGATGACCTTTTTTACGCTGCTCCCCTCTTTGAGCGCAGCCCGCATATTCCGCGATTCGCAAGACTTTCCGCACGAGCCGCAGCCGTGTCCGCACGTTTCTTCCGCCATAATTCCTCCAATCAATAAACGATGCGTTAAATTTAACAGCGCACAAGCGATTATGCAACGAAAATCAAGCCGACTTCCGGTTTTGCCAGCGGAGCAAGGCGGAGGATGATTTCGATCGGCGAGTGCATTTCGGACGACGTAACCTTCCCGCCGAGCGCCGCTTCAAGTTCGGTATCGGAAAGGGGATCGCCGCGCCGGACTACGCGCAACAGATAGGTATGTTCGTGATTTTTTCATTGCTCTTCCGCTTCGAAGCATCGGTAAAACGGCCGCACCGGGATGCAACCGTTTCCAAAGAAAAAGCGCGCACCGCACGCAGAAGATGCACGGTGACGCGCCGTTTTTATACGCCTTGGAATTGCAGCCAGCGCGCAAGGACGCCGGCAATCGAACTGAACGGCGGTATTCCGGTATTCGCATACTCTTCAAGCGCCGCGCCGATTTTTAGGAAGGATGCGCTGATGCTCGACAGCCCGGCGGTCAGCATTAAAATCCCGAAGAATATGATGAGAATGCCCGCAGTGATTTTTACGCCGTGCGCATGCTGTTTGAACCAACGTAGAATCGGTTGGGCCTGATCGAAAAAAAGCCCGACCAGCAAGAACGGCAGCCCCAGCCCGACCGAGTACGCGCACAACAGCAGCGCCGCCTGCCCCGCATTCCCCGATTGCGCCGCAAAAATCAAAATTGAAGACAAAATCGGGCCGATGCACGGGCTCCAACCGGCGGCAAACAACATTCCGAATAAAAACGCCTTAAAAAAACTTGCCGCAGCTCGACCGAACGCGCTTCCGGTTTGTTCGGCCTCTTCTTCGGCCCCGTACTTGACGGCGGTGCGCGAGGTTTGCACCTTAAATTGATTACGCAGGAAGGGGATGAAGTCAAAAATCATGTTGATGCCGAGAATGATGACGAGGCCGCCGGCCACCCGCATCACAATGCGCGGAATGGAGCTGCCGATAAAGCGCGCTCCGGAACCGAACAAAATTGCCAGCAGCACAAAAACCACGGTAAATCCTGCGACAAACGAAAGGCTCCGCAAAAACAAACGCAGGCGCCCCGTTTTGGCCTCGCGAATTTCTGCAAGCGATTCGCCGGAAATAAATGAAAGATAAACCGGAATAAGCGGCAGCACGCAGGGACTGAGGAACGACAGGAGCCCTGCGAGCCCTGCGCCGAATATTCCCGGAAGGGATGCGCTATTCATCGGCGAGATCCTTAAAAGCCTTAATGAGATTCGGCTGATCGTATTCCATAGAGCCCGGGCGAACCGCGATAATTTTTCCTTCCTTATTTATTACATAGGTGATGGGAATCCCGCGCGAAGCAAAAGCTGCGGACACCGCTCTCCGTTCGTCCAAATAAATCGGGAATGTGTATTGGTGTTTTTCGATAAAATCCGCTACTTCTTTTTGCGATTGCCCGACATTCACAGCAACGATTTTAAAGTTTTTGCCGTCCATTTCCTTGCTGAGCCGCTCAATCGACGGCATTTCAGCCCGGCACGGCGGACACCAGCCGGCCCAGAAATTGAGGAGGCTGATATTTCCCGTAAAATCGGCATTTGTAAACGAAGCGCCGCCGCTCAAAGCCGGTAAATTGAGATTCGACAAATCCACCGGCTCCTTGTATACATAAAATCCGAACGAAGCAAGCGCACCGACCGCAGTTGTCGGCACCCCCGTAGAACGGGAACTCTTTTTGGCATGCATCTTCGCAGGCGTGCAGCTCAACAGAATGGCAGCGCAAAGCGCCGTCAAAAATAAATGATTCAATATCTTCTTCATGCGGATAAGATACTACAAATCAAGCATGGTGCAAATATTTTTTTTGTGCGCGGCAAGGCAAAGATGACCGACAATCGCGGTCTTTGTTTTTTCAGGGAACACCAGTGAAATATCGTGCAGCACCTGCACATCTTCATACGCAAAAGAAACATGATGCAGCGCAATTTCGTTATTCGGTATTTCACCGACGGCTGTATCGGGTTCTTGTAATTCAGGAGCAGAGAGAACTTCGTTGATGAGGCGTTCGCCGTTTTTAATGTAATAAAAGTTATCCATAAATTCCGTGAACTTTAAAAGCGAAGTGCCGATCCCGACGGACACTAACACGGAAAACAAATACAAGTGCGCACTCAAACTTCCGGCGCAATATAAAAAGCCGCCGACACTCAGTACGCTTGCCAAAAGCGAGGAGAGCACAATGATTGAAGGGGAGGCGGCAATATACATTCTATTATAAAGATGCAGCGTTGCGGTTTTATACTCGTCAATGGAGGTGTCATATTTTGAAAGCGCCGCATCTTCCCGTCCGAAAATTTTTATTTCTTTATTCCCACGAATATATTCGATAACGCGCCCGTTCATCGTTTCAAGCATTGTATAATAGGTTGCGGCAAACTCATTCATAATGCCGATATACATCGGAAGATAGAAAAGCAAGGTCAATCCCGCAGGCGCCAATAGTGAAAGTCCCATCCGCCAATCAAAGCTGAAAAGAAGCGCAATAATGCTGACAGGCAGCAGCACGTTTGAAGTCGTTTCAGGGATTGCATGCGCAAGCGGATATTCAAGACGCTCGATGCTGTCGATCAGCAAGCTGTAAAAGTAGCCGTTCCCCTTTGTCTGCGTGTAGCCGAGCGGCATACTCATCATCTTTTCCGTGACGGCAAGCCGTATTTTTTTCAAAATGGAAAACGCCGTCTTATGCGAGATCGCAGTCGAAAGACAGTGCATCAGAATTTGAAGCGAGAGCGCAAGCAAAATCAGCAGCGCATACTGCAGCACCGTCCGCTCACTGCAGACTTGCACAACGGCAAGGAGCAGCCGGTACACCAGATAATACGGTACAAGGCCGAACAACACCGACCCAATTGCCAACAGCACGGAAACGCCATAAATCGGAATATGTTCTTTTGTAAAATCTTTAAATTGCATAGTTCTTTTATACATCTTTTGTGAGAAGCTGTCCGAGAACCGGTAAAAGTTTGTCTATTAGCGATATATTTTGGCTAGGAGTAACAGAATAGAATAAATTATTGCATCAGTTATTCTTGTGAGTATTTTGAGATTCTCGTACTTAGTAATCTTATCCTTTTTATTTAAGATTTTCCGAACCTTGCATAGGAGATTGCTCTATTTTTTTAATATACTATGCTCAACAATGATTATAAGTTGAAAATACAATGGAAGCATTTTATAGAAAGGCACTAGAAAATTTAAACACAAGGCATGATGGGGCAAGTGCTTTTGAAGAATTTTGTCATATTATCGTAAGAACAATCTTACCTGATTATCATTTTTCAGCACCTGCTGGTGGGAAAGGATCAAGCGATGGGGGACGGGACGGGTTTGATGCCAATAAGAATGTGTGAATGGCATATTCTATTCAAGAAAAATGTAGTAGCAAAATTAAAGATGAGTTAAAGAAAACTTTAAATGAAAAAGAACTATTTTTCTTTTCAAATCAAGTAATAAGTGAACCTGATAAGATAAAATATGAAAAAGCCAACAATATAAAATTATATATCTTTTCATTAGAAGATTTGGTTGGAAAAATTAAAGGTATTACTTCACAAGAAGATGCGCTAAAAATAGATTCTTTATTAAGACTTTCCGTTGAGTGTTTCGCTTTTATAAAAGACAAACTCGATTTACATGAAAGATATATACAGACTGTTAATAATGAAATTTATACTTCAAAACTTATTGTAGAAAACGAAAACCTTATTTTGACCTCTTAGAACCTGTTTATAGTCTCCTCAGTAGAATAGTTACAAAACTCAGAATCATAAATTGCAGTGCGGTCTTATGCTTTCTCTCGAAGTTTTTCCAAAGCCGACGCTGCTTTTCAAGCCATGCAAAGCTTCGTTCCACCACCCACCGTTTGAGAATTATTTTGAATGTATGTAATTCACTGCGTTTGACTGCTTGTACCGT
>CAUTZW010000026.1:0-31017 GCA_963543045.1 uncultured Treponema sp. | reverse complement strand
GCGCAGATTTTATTTGTAGTCATCCGCACTTATCGAACGACTACCAATAAGCTGCATTTGGTAGTCGCTCGATTTACAATGACCACTTTATCGCTTGTTGTTGATATTACAAGACTGAAGGACTTGAATAAAAAGAAGCAATCTTGTATTCTCTCTAAACATATACGGGATGTAGCGCAGCTGGTAGCGCGTCTGGTTTGGGACCAGAATGTCGCGGGTTCAAATCCTGCCATCCCGATTCTTTATTTTGAATAAAATCCATACATGAATCGAAAATAAAACGGAACGTATCCGCGCCTTTCGCGATAGTATAAACTCATTTATCGCACTATATCCGACATAAAATGTACTTACGCCAAAAAGGTATCCTGTTTGGGTGTGAAGCACGTACGTGCGTGCTCTCCGGAAGCCGATTTTACGCGGTTATTATACTCGTCCGGTGCAAATCAAACCTTTGTCGGTCTCCGGGGTCCGCATCAAAACGGTAAAAGGGGGGCACTCTGCTGCCATGCTCCTCTGCATCTCCCTTCCGACGAGGGCTTATCCGCTCTAAGGCGCCGCGCCTTGCCGTTCGCCCCTTACGTTCCGCCTCTCCAAAACCGATTTCCGCGCCGCCGCTGCCTGCGCTGTTTACAATACGGATGCTCTTAGGCTATAATGCGCCCCGTAAACTGAGGAGAAATGTCGAATGAGTGCAAAAAAATTTATGCTGGAACTGCCCTTGAAGGTTATTTTAACGGAAAGCGGGTGCACAAACTTTATAAGTCATAAAAAAAAGCTGATCCGGTTTACGCTTGCCGACAATGTTGATGAGTACGGTATTCTGCTAAAGCAATTTTCCCCCCAGTCGGTTCAGAGCATGGTGCTTCTTGATTACATTTCGAAAATTGAAATTTCCATGCCGGAATTTGGTTCCTCCCGGCAAGAAATTATGGATCTTTCCAAAATTATCGTTTATTCGCTTTTGTATAAGCAATTCGACCGCGATATTTACGCCTCCGCTATACAATGCGATTGCGTCCGTAAACACAACCGCGCAAATCCGTCTCACTTGATTGACGAACGGACGAAAATAAATGAAAAACAGCTACGCTCTATCCTTGCAAATAAAGATGCGATTATCAGTGAAAACAGAAAGAAAATCCTTGAGCCGATTTGGGAAGAGATTCAATCGAATAACGACTATTCTATGGAAGAAAAAAACATTTACATGCTCATGTCCGAGAAATTTATGAACCGGATGAGCTTGATGAATTGGTATCTCATTGCGCTTTTCCATAAGGATCCGACTTTTGATATGATGATTGAAACCATCCGAAACCATGTTATGGAATATATGGAAAAATCGAAAGTTGCCGAATATATTTCCGTTATGGTGATGGAGCTTGCCCTCAGCAGCGAAAATACGAATATCCGCAAAGAGATTAAGAAGATGTATCCCGATGCGGAAGACATAAACGCTTTAATTGCCGATCCTGCCGTGCGCGGAAAGGTTGTCAAGGAGCTGCAAAAAAAGCACGTGCTGGTATCCGTGTCGTGGAAACTCGGCGGCGGCTCCACTTCCATCGGCAAGCAAGGCCGCCTGCAAATTACCATGTTCAACAAAGACGACGAATTCCAAGAAGTCAAAGAAAATATTGAAACGAAGATGTCGGCCGATACGCGTAAACGCACCCTCATCGACTTTTACCGTGACGACGGGCAAGAGGGCGCCGATTTGGGCTTGTACTATCTTTCCTATCTTGACGACGCCTGCAAAAAGGTAAACGTTAAATTTGAATCCCTCGTTAATCAATATTCTGCAAGCGACCTAACCGTTATAAATCTGATCTTTAATTTTTAGCTATGATCAAGGCGACTCTTTCGGGAATTGTCATTTTCACCTGCTTTATCTGCACGGCGCTCTTTTCGTCGTGTTCGGATGATGCGCCGAAGCTTTCGGCGGTAAAGGCATTCGTTATGCTGGATTTTCAGACGGAAACGTCTGCGTCGGCGGCAAAGCTTGCCGTATTCGTCGGTACGGATTCGGATATCCGCCGGGTGCAGTCGATTAACGTGTCGAATGAGGGAACCGGTTATGAGTGGCATGCGGAAAATCCGGTCCGCTTTACGGGAAACGATAGCCAGTGGACGGGATTTACGGATTTTGTTTGCCCGCAGAACGCGCTGCCGCCGCCCGGCACCTATTCGGTGTTCTATACCGACGCGCGGGATCGCCAAGAGCAGACGGATTTTGTCATCCATTATCCTGAGTCCCTCGCGCGCATGAAGGCTTCCGATGCAGAAGCTCTTACGGACGATGAGCGCACGAACTATCTTGCCGTCTATGATAAAAACAACGTGCTCATCTTTTGGGGGGCGGTCGCTTCTTTTGGGGAGAGAGAGGCGCTCTTTAGCATGCATCCGGATGCCGCATATTATCGAAGATGTATTGAATTGACGAGGGCGACGGTTCTCTGTCTGCTTCCTCCGGTAACAAGAACTTTGAATTAAGATGATAAAGGAATGTATGGGTAACGATTATTTGGAAGAGGCCGGCGACGGCGACATAACGCCTTTGCCCGCAGGGAATGCGGGCGGTAATTCTTTGTATCGGGCGGTGCGCACCTATGTGCTCAGGGCGGGACGCATGACTGCTGCGCAGGAGCGAAACTACCGCGAGCTTTCTCCTGTGTGGTGTATTCCGTTTTCGTCGGCAAAACTGAATTTTATGGACATTTTCGGAAACACGAATCCGACCGTGGTTGAAATCGGTTTTGGGATGGGAACGGCGACGGCGGAAATCGCTGCGGCAAATCCCGACATCAATTTTATCGGAATTGAAGTGCATCGGCCGGGCGTTGGGCGGCTTTTGGGAGAAATCCGGCGGAGAGAATTAAAAAATCTCTTTATTATTGAGCACGATGCGCTTGAAGTGCTCGAACATATGGTAGTTGACGGTTCGGTCAATGGCTTTAATATCTTTTTTCCGGATCCGTGGCAGAAAAAGCGGCACAATAAACGTAGGCTTGTCCGCCGTCCGCATACCGATTTGCTTGCGCAAAAGCTGGCCTCCGGCGGCTATATTTATATGGTAACGGACTGGCAGCCGTATGCCGAGAGCGCGCTGGAAGAGCTGTCGGCAACGCCTGCGATGAAAAATCAGTATGCGGATTTTGCGCCCCGCCAAAAATGGCGCCCCGAAACGAAATTCGAGCGGCGCGGCATCAACGAAGAGCGTATAATCAATGAACTCTATTTTACCAAAGCACATGCCGATGCAGCCTCATAACCGGATGCAGCGGCGCTTTTTGCACCTCGGCGTAACATTCGGCATGAACGTGCGCAGAGTCTTCCCGTCATGCGTGCAGAGAGGGGGACAATGAACGGCGAACCTTCTGTTCGGATTAAGGAACTTGAAACGCTCATCGCGCGCTACCAAAAATCGTATTATGACGGGGAGCCTGAAATAAGCGACGGCGCCTTTGACGCGCTGTGGGACGAGCTGAAGGCGCTTGATGCGGAAAATCCCCTCCTCAAAAAAGTCGGCGCGGATTCGGTTCATTTTGCAAAGGCGCGGCACGTGATGCCGATGGGCAGTCAGGAGAAGGCCGCCGATGCCGAACAGTTTTCCGCATGGGCGGCGCGCCGCAATTATTCGGAATATTTGGTTGAATACAAGCTCGACGGCGCGTCGCTTGAATTGCAATACGCTTCCGGCCGCCTGGTGCGGGCGGTTACGCGCGGAGATGGCACGGTCGGCGACGATATTACCGCAAATGTGCGGAAAATGAACGGCGTTATATCGGTTTTGACGGACGGCGGCGCGCCGCTTTCCTATACCGGCGGGGTGCGCGGAGAAGTTATTATGACGCACGCGGTGCACGAGCGGTATTTTAGCGACAAGGCGAATTGCCGGAACGCTGCAAACGGTCTTATGAAGCGGAAAGACGGCGAGGGCGCGGAAAATCTGACGCTGATTGTGTATGATGCGCTGGCAACTGACGGCGCATCTCCGTTTTCCGACGAAGAGGAAAAGCTTTTGTGGCTTAAAAAGTGCGGATTTTCTACGGTGCCGCTGCATATTTGCAAAAGCATTCAGGACGTGCTCGATTACCGCGCGCACGTTATGGAAATCCGCGCGAGCCTCGACTACGACATTGACGGGCTGGTGATAAAAGAGCGGCGCATCAATCTTGACGATTTGAGCCGGGCGCGCCCTGAGCGGCAGATTGCCTTTAAGTTCAGCTTGGAAGAGGCGGTTAGTGTTTTGCGCGGCATTGAGTGGAGCCAAAGCGGGAGCACGTATACGCCCGTCGCGCTGTTTGACGAAGTGGCGCTCAACGGAACGGTTGTCCGCCGCGCAAGCCTTGCAAATCCTTCGGCGATGCGGAAGCTCGGGATTAAAATCGGATGCCGCGTAACGGTGGTGAAGCGGGGCGAAATTATTCCGAAAATCGAAAGCGCCTTCCATGAAAATCCTGCAGAAGAACGCGACGTTGTTTTTCCGGACACCTGCGAAACGTGCTCTTCGCCGCTCATCGATGAGGGCGCGCGTCTTTTTTGTCCGAATCGACAGTGCCCCAAGCGCGTGCTGCACCGGCTGCTGAAGTGGGTGCAGGTTGCCGACATCCGCGATTTGGGAGAGGCGCTCGTCATTGCGCTCTTTGAAGCGGGCGTTGTGCGCTCCATTTCCGATTTTTACACGCTGACGGAAGAGCGGCTTTCGCCCTTTTTCTTAACGGAAGAAAGCATGGCGCAGGAAAAAAAATCGCTCGGCGCGCAAAAGGTGCTTAAATCGCTTGGTGCCGCGCGGACGATGACGCTTGCAGCCTTTACGGCCGGCTTCGATATCGAAGGCATCGGCGAAACTATGATTGAAAAGCTCGTGCAGGCGGGATTCGATACGCTTGACAAGCTGCTTGCCATGCGTGTTGAAGAAGCGGCGAGCGTTTACGGCTTTGCGGAAATTACTGCGAAGGTGACGGTCGACGGGCTTTTGGAAAATGCCGATGAAATGCGTGCGCTTGCAGAAAATACGATTCGCATCCGGGAGATGCCGCGCGGGCTTTTGGCAGGAAAATCTTTCTGCTTTACCGGCGAACTGCATTCGATCAAACGTTCCGAAGCGGAGCGGCTGGTGAAAGAGGCGGGCGGTCTCTGTCGCTCTTCGGTGACGAAAGATTTATCGTATCTGGTAACCAATGATGCCGCGTCCGGCTCCGCCAAAAATAAAAAGGCCGCCCAGCTCGGCATTCCGATTATCGATGAAAAAGCCTTTCTTTCGCTTATCGACAGATGAAAGCAAAACGGTATCCGCTGGGGTTGGTGCTTTTCAATGCGGTTTTTTCGTTTTTGCTGGCGGTATTTATCGTCAACGCCGTGCAGTTCGGCCGCTGCTTTTCCGCCGCAAAACACGTACCGGCCTTTGAATGTCAGCTTTTACGGATCCGGCTGTACAATTCCGGCGGCGCATCGGTGAGCGCGTCCGTTTCGATTTTAGACAGCGACGGCGCCGAATGCGCGGTTATCGAACGCTCGTGGCACGGCTCCTTCCTTGCCGCAGACTTTATGTGCGCTTCGTTTTCCGGAAAATCCTTTTGCTTCCCCGAACGCTTGTACGGCGCAAACCGCATCATGCCGCAAGAGTTGAGCGCCTTTTTTCACAGACGGCGCGGCACCGCGCTCTTTCCGTACTACAACGAGCAGTCGGAATGCCTCTTGCTCGGCAGATCGCGCCCCGGAAGCGAACGTATGCGCCTCCGGACGCTCTCGTCTTTTGCCTTTTCGCCTGCGGCCTTTGCCGCATCGGGATTTATCAAACGCTATACGGTAAGCCTTGCAGGATTTGAAGAGGGAAAATATTACGGCGTATTCACCGACGCCGCCGGCGCTTTGTCCGTCAAAGAAGAATAATGTTCGCCGCGCGGCCTGCACCTTTCGGAATGCGGCAAAATCGAATCGGTAAAAGCTGTTTTTTGCGCGGATCAGTAGCCGAGCGCATCAAGCCGCTTTTGCTCGTCGCTTAAGGCCTGTGCCGACGGCAGCCACGGATACTTTGGGCGGAGCGCATCGGCTGCGGCGCGTACATCGCCATGAAAGTCGGAAAGCGCGCTCTTAAAATCGGCGGAAAAAAAAGCGGGATTGAGCGTTTCGGTTGCGCTTTTTTGATTGAGTTTTTTGATTTGCCAGCGGTCATTTTCCATGCGGAGCGATAGTTCTGTCGCATACCGGTCGATTTGCAACATTCCGTCAACCGTGTGCACGAGATAAAAGCGCGCCGTATGCGTTTTTGTCGCGCGGTTTTTAATGCGTTCGCCGTCTTCCCTGCGGATCCGCGGCGGATGCGTGCGGTTGGTCGGCACTGCGGCATTGAGCGTTGCAGGTTTTCCGTCCAGCGTAAAGTCCGTAATCCCGTAGACGGTACGCGAAGAGGCGCGCGGCGAATCCGGTTCAAAGAACAGCCAATTTTCCGGCGTTGAAATGCCCGCTTGCAAATTGAAAACGCTCTGCATTTGGCTGAATGCATAAATCTGCGGAATCTGCGAAACATACCGCTCTGCCTCCGGGCAATTTTTTGCGGCGGCAAGAATCAAATCCGTATCCATGCGGTGGATGCCCTGATAGAACGCCGCCGCGCACTCGGCGGACGACAATCCGATGACGCACGGTTTTTTCCCGCGATCGCGTATAACGGTGAGGGCAAAAAGCAAAACGAATGTCGCAAAAGCTCCTGCAGCGGCAATCTTCCAAATGAGACGGTTCCAGAGCCGCTTGAGCTTTAGGCGTAGGTTTTGCCGCTTTTGAAAACGCTCGGCTGTGATGCGGAGCGCTTCCCATTCCTCCGCGCTCGCCTGCCTGCTTTGGGACAGCGCTTCTTGCAAAAGAGCGAGCGGGAAGGGAGAACGATACTTTTTCCCGCCGAGCGCTGCGTTTACGGCATCGGACAGGAGCACTCTTACTTTGGGCGCCGCATATTCGAGCGGTAAAAAGTTCCGCGCCGCAATAGAAACGGTTTTGTCCGCTGCCTCTTGAGGCGGATAGGGCAACTTTTGGCAGAGGGCGTAGTATGCGTAAACGGCAAGCGTAAAGGCGATGCGGTCAGGAGGGCGCGCGCTTGCGTCCCGCCACGGATCCTGCATTTTTGCATAGCACTCAGGCCCTGCGTTGGCCGCCGCACGGTCGAACGCCGTTTCCGGCAGGAATAGGAGGCGCCGCCCGTCATACAAAATGCCGGACGGCGCATTGCACGGAAGGGGAATGGCGCGATCAAGCGCCGCCGCGTAAGCGGCGCACACAGTAAAGAGCGCATCCGTGTCCCCCAAGAAAGATGAAAGCGGCTGTGCGGCAAAGGCGTTGCCGCTCAAAAAGACCGTGCCGCCGCGCGTTTCAACCCCGCTGAATTTCCATTCGGAAAAGACGGCGCCGCTTCCGGCAGCTGCCCCTTCTACGCAAAAGCCCGCTTCATCGCAAAAGCGCGCAAATTTCGTTTTTGCAAACTGTGTTTCGTCAAGCGAGGTTGACAGGAGCACGCGCTCCCCGTCGGCACGTACCGGTTCTGTCATAGCGTGCGTCCGCTCGCCGAATACAAATACTTAAAATAATCCATGTTGGTGCTGTAGGTTGCATCGTAATCTTTGAGCGTCGTTTTATACGATTCCATACTTTTCCAAAAATTATAAAATTCCGTGTCCTGCCCGTAGACTTCCGCGTAAATCCGCGCGGCTTCCGCATCGGCGCGCCCCTTCGTTTCCTCAGCCTTGCGGTACGCCTCGGACTGAATGGTGCGCTTTTCGTTTTCGAGCTTGCCGAGCCACTCGGCCTTTTTGCCCTCCCCAAGCGAGCGGTATGCTTGCGCAACCTGATTGCGCTCCTTAATCATACGGCTGTACACCGATTGGGTCAGCTCGTCGGAATACTTGATTTGCCGCGGCACAATGTCAATCAATTCGATGCCGTATTCGGGTACGAGGCGGTTGGATTCTCCCGTCATTTGGCGGCACAGCTCGCTCCGCCCGCGGACGACGGATTCGTTTACCGCGCTCGCATTGACCAGCGATTCGATTTCCTTCGTTTCATCGTCTTTGACATCCGCAACAACGGCGGCGCGCTCATTGATAATGTTGGAGCTGCGGACAATTTCGCTCAGCCTGTTTTGCGTAATGACCGTCCGCGTCGATGAATCGATGATGTCGCTGAGCTTATAGTAGGAATCTTCGAGCGTCTTAAAGCTCTGGTAGAATTTTACCGGATCGACAATCCGCCAGCGGCTCGTCGTATCAACGATGATAAATTGGTTTTCTTTGGTCGGAATGCGCTGCGCGTCTCCGTCCACCGACAAAATGAGTTTGGGATACGTCGTTACGCGGTCGATAAACGGCAGCTTGAGGTATAAGCCCGCTTCCGTGCGTGTTGCAACAATGCCGCCGAAGCGCGTTATGACCGCTTGCTCGCCTTCATTGATGATGTAAAACGGCCCCATCAGCACAAAAATAATGCAAAGCGCCGCAATGCCTGCAAGCGCTGCCAGTTGTTTCTTCTGCCTTTCTTTCATAATGCGCTCCTATCTGCCGGCGGCGTGCGCGCCGTTTTCAATCGATTTAATAGGAAGGACGTTTTCAAGCTTTCCGTCTATGAGCACGGGCTTCGTTTCGGAACCGAAAATCTCTTCCATTGTTTCAAGGTAGATGCGCTCGCGCGTTACTTTCGGAGAGCGGGCGTATTCGGCGTACACGGAAGCAAAGCGCGCCGTATCGCCTTTTGCGCGGTTGACGCGCTCGGCCGCATAGCCTTCGGCAATCTGGAGCTGGCGGTCGGCTTCGCCTTGCGCCTTCGGGATTTCGGAATTGTACGCTTCCTTTCCCTCGTTGATAAAGCGGTTCATATCTTGAATCGCCTTATTTACGTCCTCAAATGCGTCCTGCACGCCTGCCGGCGGCACGATATTCTGCAATTTGACCGCATTGACGCTGATGCCAAGCCCTAACTGCTTAAAATTTTCGTTCATGGTGTTGAGCGCGATCGTTTCGATTGCCGAACGCTCCGAACTCATAATCTCAAGGATTGCCCGGTCGCCGACGAGCGTATTGATCACCGAGCGGGAAATGTCGCGGATGGTTTGCTTGCGTTCAAGGACGCCGAACAGCCACTGCTTCGGCTCAACAATCCGGTACTGAATAATCCATTCGACATCGGCAATATTGAGATCGCCGGTCAGCATGGTCGATTCGCTGGTAATGTTGTTGCGGTATTCGTTGTCGCGGCCGGATTTTACCGTTTTAAAACCGAATTGCTCCGTCTGCACCACTTTGACGGGAACATTATAATTGCGGTCGATGCCGAACGGCAGTTTGAATTGCAGCCCCGGCCCTGCCGTCCGGTTGTATTTTCCAAAGCGCGTGATTACCGCCTGTTCGGTTTCATCGACTATGAAAAAACTGCCGGCAGCGGCGATAATGCCGGCTCCGAGTGCAATCAGCCACACGAGCATCCCCGTGCTGAACGACAATTTTACTTTTTTGCTTGATTCCATAATACCTCCGTTTTCGCTTTTCCCGTCCCGCTCGTTTTGCGGAATCGGCGCACGTTTCTTCTATATAATATGATCTAACGAAAATCCGCCGGACTTTCATGCGGCTTATTTTGCCTTTCGGAAAACGCGTTGCCTATAATTTTAAGGATATATTTGATAAAATAAAAAGACAAGGGGCATGAAATTGGAACACTCGTATTTATTTTTCGACATAGAATGCGCAAACTGCTTCGGCGGCATCGGGAAAATGTGCTCGTTCGGCTATGTGCTGACCGACAGCGCGTTTACCGTCCTCGACACTCAGGATGTCGTTATTAATCCCGAAGCGGAATTTGACTGGTATCTGTTTTCTCCTAAAAATAAATGTCAGCTGGCATATTCAAAAGATTATTTCCGCATGCAAAAAAATTTTGAAGCTTACCATAAGGGAATTAAAAAATTAATGGAAGAAAGCGGACGGCGCGTCATTGGATTTAGCAGCGCAAATGACGTCGGCTTTCTGGTTTCCGCATGGGAGCGCTACGGACTTGCGCCGATCCATTTTTCCGCATACGACAGCGCGGCGATTGTCAGCGCGCTCACCGGAGAAAAACACCGGCTTGAGCAGTGGTGCGCCCGCTATGCGCTCGATACCGGCGGCCTGACGGCGCATCGTTCAAGCGACGACGCAATGATGACCATGCTGCTGGTAAAGGCGCTGTGCGCGCAAAAGGGCGTCGATATAGAACGGCTGCTTTCGGAAAATAAGGGCTGTAAACTTTCGGTAGAAAAATATTTGGAGCTGCGGGAAATTAAACGGCGCAAAGAGGAATCGCTGAAAAAAATCCAAAACCTCTACGGTAAAAAGAACCGCACGCCGGTTTCGCAAAAACTTTCGGGAATGCGCTTTGCATTCGCTTCCAAACTGTTGAAAGACGGCGAGGAGGCGTACAAACTTGCCGATCTCATTTACCGAAACGGCGGCACGCTCGGAAAGAATCTGAAAAGCGGCACGGGAATCCTCCTCGTTCCGGCAGACGACGCGGCGCGCGACGTACAAACTATGACGGCGGAGGCGGTCTATCGCTTGCTTGAGGCGGACAAGGCGTAAGGCTTCCCAGAGGCGCGATGCGCATACGGAGAGGGAAGCGACCCTGCCGGAAGGCAGTTCGGCAAAGGCGAAGAGGCCTCCGGCAGACGGCACGGCTTTTTCCGCTCGACTGCCCGGCGTTCGGCTGCGGATTTACCGGCGTTTCCATAAATATTATGCCGGATTTTTCCGACAATAAGAGCGGTGGATTTTAAATGAGAAGAGCTTTTGCATTGATTCTACATTATTTGACGGTGCTGCTTATTTCCTGCATTGCAGGAATTGTAGTTTATACGGCATTTTTCAGCGGTACAACGCTTGTAGTCGGCGCAACGGTACGGTTTACGAAAGAGATTCTTATATGCGGTTTTTTTGAAACCGCGCCGGCGGTTCTTCTTTTGATGAATCTTGTTATGATGGTGTATAAAATCAGCCACAAACGCAGCCCGGTTGCAAGCGTCCTCACCTATCTGCTGTTAACCGCTGTGACATGGGGAATTGTCTATCCCGGCGTTCTCTTTTTGGAAAACAAGCTGTCTCCCGAAGTCCAACAGCGGAAAAACGTACAAGCCTACCGGAATTTAAGCGGCGGCTACTTCCGGCAAAATAACGGCGGAATCTACTATTTTATTGAAAGCGAACATGAAGAGGCGGCCGATTGCATTGTCCTCGATGATGAAAAAAGCGCGGGGCACTTCGGCTATTTCGATACGCTCGACCTTTCGCCGTCTTCCGCATTCAATTACGCCTCTCTTCCTTTCCATGATCCGCTGATCAAAGAAGCCATGCACAGCATTCCGTACCGGTTTATCAAAGTGTTCGTTTCGATAAAGAATCAGGCGGCAAACGCGTGGGGCGGCGGGATTATTTCGTGGCTATGGTTTTGTACGCTCGGTTTGGCGCTGGCTTCCGTCTATCCCTTTATCCGCGTCAGTTCGTGGCGGCTCGTAAATATTTTTACGGTTACGCTGCTGACGGCGCTTATTGCGCTGTTCAATGCGTTTTATTTTATGCCCGGCCTGTCGGTATTCGAGCTGTTGCGCGAAACCGTCAACTCGATGGTCGCCAATACGCCCGTGCACGCTTATTTTGAAACGGTCAATCAAGATTTCTCGCTCATCTGCATGAATACGGTGTGCAGCATACTCATTTTACTTGCCGGCATTACGCTGCGGGCGCTGAAGGGAAAGCAGGACTGATATGAAAAACATAAAAGCAAACAAATCATTCTTCATCTTTTTTATACTTTTCATTTTCATGTTTATCGGAAGCATGATATATGCTTTTGTACTCTTAAAACTGCCGCCGCTGGTCGCTTCGACCATTCGGGCGTACCAATTTACCTACGGGCTCCGCCTCTGCGCCAAATTGCTGCCGGCTGCCGCGGGTACGGGCTGTTTAATCGGCTGGGCGATGGAATTCGGGCGGAATCCGGACGGCAGCATTCAGCGTTTTTCGTACGCAATGTTCGCGCGCTTCAAAAGCATCGTCGTCATCAGCATCGCCTTCGTGTTTTTGCTGACTGCAGCGGCGGAATTCATTGAGCCGCGCTTAAACTTGAACCTCAAGCGGTACACCGGTATGCCGTCGCTTTTAAAGGAATACAATGCGGTCGCCGAACGCCTGTATGATGCGGGGCAGTTCCGTTTGGCATTCGACTACGCAAAACTTGCTGCGGAAATCGATGCGAACGACAAGAATACCAAGCGGCTCCTCTATCTTTCAGAATTGTCGCTCCATGAAGAGGAAAAAGTTCCGGAGGAAACGGCGGACGCTCTGCCTTCCGAAGAGATGGGCGATGAAAGCGCTGCCGGTAAAAAAGAGCGCACGGAACTGTATGAAACGCGCGAGTTGCTTAACACGGCACGGGAATGCTTTGAAAAGCAGGATTTTTTCGGGGCGCATTATTATTCGCATCTTGCATTGCAAACCATCTCGCCGAAGGACATCAATGCTGCCGCTTTAAAGCAGATTGCCGCCGACGCGTGGAACAAACTTAATCAAAGCCGCGTGCTTGAAAGCACCGAAGCGCAAAAAATATTTAAGAAAAAATATGAAGGCTACGTGAACCTTATAAACGGAGAATATTTCAAGGCCTACTACATTTTTAAAACGCTCTCTCTGGAATCGAAGCAGCTGGAAATCGATCCGGATGTTGTCCGCTATCTGGCCGCTGCGGAATCGCATATCGAAAAGCAGTGCTTCTTTATCGATGAAACGTTCAATTTGCAGACCTTTGAAACCGCTTCAAACGTATATTTTAAACTCAAAAAACCGGACGGAACGACGGACGTTTTCTTTATCAGAGGCATTACGCAGACCGAAGGTGAAAACGATTTGATTCAGTATTTGCGCGGGCTGTGCGTTTTTACGCTGGACATATACGGCAACTTTATGAGCGGCAGTTATACTGTCTACGCAAAGATGGAAAGTCTTGCGGCCAAATATTTTGACGATCATGCGCTTGCGCTCATCGGCATTCGGAATGAATACAAGAGCGTTCCCTATATTATCCTGCATTCCATCGACCGCAATCTCGGCAGCACCGTGGGAAAGCCTGAACAAATGACCGGCGGCTATACCGACATTTCGCACAGCAATTACAAAATTCTCCCGATGGAATACAGCGACTTTGAATTGATTAAGGGCGCCGCCGCGGGTGCGGATACGATGACGCTTGCGGCTCTCTTCCGGTTTGCCGGGCGGGCGGAACGGTACGGCTATTCGGCGGAAGTTTTTATGCAGGCGCTGCTGAACCGTTTACTCTATCCGCTGTTTATGCTGAACGTCTTTTTAATTCTCGCATGGGTTGCATGGCACGGACGGACGCCGCAAAATGCAGCGTTCAAGTTTTCATGGAGTTTCCTTTTTCCGTTTATGGCGGCAACCTTGCACCTGCTCTACCGTATTTCAAAAGGCGCTTTCAAAGTGCTCAACTACGGCTTGCTCAGCCTTACCGGAAATTCCTTAGCCCTTCCGGTCGGCGTCATCTTTTACGCGCTCTTGCTGTTCATCCTGTCGCTGTCCTTCCTTGCCTGCCGCAACTCGGATAAAGAGTAGCGCAGACGGGTCGGCGCAAATACGCGACGGCAGAAAGACAGATCCGAGATGCAGCCGCTTGCAGAAGCGGCAGAATTGCAATTCCTGCATAAAAGACTGTATAGTGTGCGGCAAAATTACCGGCGCCGTCCGCGCATATCCGTGCGGATCGCCGCGTAGCGCACGGGAGGCGTTATGATATTGAAATTGTTTTCCATCATCGTATGTTTGATTGCCGCGGCATTTTTTATAGGATTTAATTTAGACAATAAGTGTGACGTCAATGTCATTTTCTATACATTCAAACAGACGTCCGTTTTTTTTACGATCATCTTTTCATTTGCGGCAGGAATTCTGTTTACGCTGCCGTTCGCCTTTATGCACCGCCTATCCGGAAAGAAAAAGAAGCAAGCGCACGAAGAAAAACCGCAGAGCGTTCAGCACGGCGTGCCGATCGTGCGGAGCGCGAGTGATTCGGAAAACGATTTTTCCGAGACGGAAGGGGAGCGTGATAAATCGAATTTTGAGGAAACATGAAACGTCCGCTTTTATTCGTTCTGCTTTTCTTTGTTTCGATTCGTTTCTTTTCGGAAGAACAGCGTGCCCGGCAAATCGCAGACCAAGCGCTTTCCAAAGCGTCCGTGCAGGAATCGCTTGCATTTGTCAAAGCGGCCTTGCCGCATATGAGCGCCGGAAGCGAAAAACGGGCGCTCCACATTTTTTTAGGCGGTTTACAGGAATCCCTTTCGCAATATGACGATGCGCACCGTTCGTACGCGGCGGCTGCGGGGATGAGCGGCGGAGATGCGGAGAGGATGGTAAAAAAAACGAACGAACAGCTCATCCTTGATGCGGCGCGTTGCGCGCTTTGTGCCGGAGATTATGAAACGGCCGATACTTATTTGGCGACTGCCGCTCGGAGCGCGTCGGATCCGCTTGCGACGGCGAAGATAAAATTGTACGAGCAGTGGAGTAAGCTCTGCCGCGCCGAAGCGGAACCGGAAATTGCCGAAACGGTCGCGCTTATGAAAACTTATCTTGAATCGCCGCAGATGAAGAGCGTTAAGCCGTCGCTTTTGTTTACGCTTTGGTATTTGAGCGGGGACGAAAAATATGTCGCCGCTTTGGATATGGAGTTTCCGAAGTCGGCGGAGGCAGCCGTTGCTTCCGGCCGTGCGCAGCTCCTTCCGTCTCCGTTTTGGTATTTTGTTCCGCATAAGGAAACGGCGCACTCTTTCCGCCCTGACGAACCGAAAACGTTGGCGCTTCACGATCCCGACGCAAAGAGCGCAGCTCCGGAACCTGAAAAAGCCGCGGAGCGACCGCTCAAACAGCAGCTGGGGCTCTTCCGCGACAAGGAAAATGCCGACGCATTCATTGCGCGGCTTAAACGCAAAGGTTTTAGCGCCTACGCGCAGGAAGAAGTGCGCGCAAGCGGAACGAAATATTTTCTCGTCCTCGTCGATGAAAACGCCGACGGCACCCTTGCAGAACAGCTCCGTACGGCAGGCTTTGAATGCTATCCGGTGTTTTAGGCGAACTGACGGATAATGCGCAAAATTGCACAGCTTTTTCTGGCGATCCGAGGTTCGGCACTTAGCCTGATGCGGCCGCTTCGGCATCCCGCGCGGGCCGCTCGAGATTCTAAAAATGCCGCCGCTTTGTTTCGCGAGTCTTTCTTTCGGATTCGGGCGTTGGCTTCCTTCAATCTGCTCTCCTATGCGCAAACCTGTTTGATTTGACAAAAGGAATCAATAGTGCTAAGTATGTGCCTCATAAGGAGTAAGCATTTATGTTGTTTTTGAATTTCGCGCTTGCGATGCTGCCGATTGCGTGGCTGATTGTGTCGCTGGGGCGGCTGAAGATGGCAAGCCACAAGGCGTGCGGGATTGCGCTGCTCGTTACGGCGCTCCTTGCGTTCAGCTTTTGGAAGATGAGCGGCCTGAGGATTGCGACGGCGGCGCTTGAAGGTTCTTTCAATGCGCTGTGGCCGATTTGTCTCGTTATTATTGCGGCGCTGTTTACGTACAATCTGATGGTAAAAACGGGCGCGATGGATTTGATAAAGCGAATGCTTGCAGGCATTTCCGACGACAAGCGGATTTTGCTGCTCATTATCGGGTGGGGATTCGGCAATTTTATGGAGGGAATGGCGGGATTCGGGACGGCGGTTGCGATTCCTGCGTCGATGCTTGCCGGAATCGGCTTACATCCCATCAATTCGGTGGTGGCCTGCCTCATCGCAAATACGACGCCGACTGCCTTCGGTTCGGTGGGCGTGCCGGCGGTTACGCTGTCGGCGATAACGCATTTGGATACGCTCGCGTTGTGCGGACAGGCGGCATTCATTCAGCTTTTGATTACCGCGCTCTCCCCGTTTTTGATGCTGGCGGTATTCGGCGGCGGGATCAAGGCTTTGAAGGGAGTGGTGCGCATCGCGCTTGTTTCCTCTCTTGCGTTTACGGCTCCGTGGTATCTGGCCGCGCGCTTTTTAGGACCGGAGCTCCCGAACATCATCGGTTCGATTACGTCGATGCTTTGCACGATTGCGGCGGTTAAACTGTTCAAGGTCAAACCGGAGGAACAGTATGCCATCGATTCGGAACATAATGCGCCAAAGGTGAGCGTTCTTGAAGGCGTGCGGGCGTGGGCTCCGTTCATTTTAATCTTCGTTCTTTTGCTGCTGACTTCTCCGCTGTGCCGGCCGGTGCATAACGCCGTCAAAGACATCAAAAGTTCGTTCATAATCTATAGCGGGGAGGGCGCGCGTCCGCTGACATTCAGCTGGCTCAACACGCCGGGCGTCGTCATCTTTATCGCTGCAGCGGTCGGCGCGGCGATTCAGAAGGCGAGCGTGCGGGAGGCTTTGGGCGTATTTATTGCTACTGTAAAGAAATACTGGAAAACCGTTTTTACCGTTTGCGCGGTTATGGGAGCTGCAAAAATTATGATATACAGCGGGATGATTTCCGACATCGCCGCGCTGCTGGTCAAAGCGACCGGCCCGTTTTACCCGCTCGTTTCGCCGCTTATCGGGATTTTAGGCGCCTTCATCACCGGTTCCGGCACTTCGACGAGCGTGCTTTTCGGAAACTTACAGCAGGAAACGGCGCTGTCGCTTTCGTTGAGCCAATACTGGATTGCCGCCGCGCATCTTATGGGCGCTGGAATCGGGAAAATGGTCTGCCCGCAGTGCATTGCAATCGGAGCCGGCGCAATCAACGCCGCAGGTTCGGAAAGCGCGATTTTATCGAAGGTGTTTAAATACTTTTTGCTGTACGCAGCGCTCGCCGGCATCATCTGCTTTGCCGGATCAAAAATCGCTGGCGCGCTTTAATTCAAGGACGGCTAAAGGAAAGCCGCGGGGCTTACTCGTCCGCTGCTACGACAACGCTCGCCAGTTTTCCTGTAAGGAAAACTGGAGGTGTGCGGTAGAGCTATTAAATCCTTTGGTGCCCTTCCATCCCGTACGCCGTTGCCACGAGAATGCTCACCACGTTTTGCTTGTAAGGAAAACAGGAGGCGTGCGGTCGAGCCATTAAATACTTTAGTGTCCTTCCATCCCGCACACCGTTGCCACGACAATGCTTGTCAGTTTTCCGCAGGGAAAACTGGAGGCGTGCGGTAGAAAAACGCAAGCTTGAAAGCCCCTTTTTACCGCCGCCCGTCCACTCGTTCGCCCGTCGCGTATCTTTATGCCTTAGTTGATTTTCAACCGGTTCGTTGGTATTTTATTGGGCATGAAGCTTCAGGCGGATTTTTTAATCGATCAATTTCTTCGTACTTATTTGCATGAGTTTTCCCTTGCCGAATTTGATGAGCTGCTGACTCATGCGGGCATCAAAAGCTGTCCTGAAGAATGCGAGCTTTTTCTCGAATGCTGCCGGAATGTTTTTGCGCTGGCGAACGGGCGGTACATCACGCGGGCCGCGGCCTTTACGGGGCGCATGTTTTCGTTCAAACCGCTTGCAAAGGAGATTAAAAAGGGCGTTTTTGTGGTCGGCTGCCGGTGTATGCCCTTCGTCGATCCCGACTGCTTGCCGCATGAGCTGACATTCCGGCTCAATGGCGAACGGCTGAAGACGAAAACCGTTGATTTTGACGCCGATTCTGCGCTGGATTTTTATGCGTTATATGGAGAGGAATTTGCGGTGCAATATCTGGTCGCCGACCCTGCCAATAGCGATATCGACCTTGCGGAGACGGATTTTACGCTGCCGCCGCACGTAAAGCTCACTGCCGTTCCCCTTGAGCCGCTCATTGCATCGTGCGGTTTTAAGGCGGGCGACCGGATTTTATGCCGTGTTGCCGATTGGAACCGCTCCATCATCGATGTTACCGTTCTTCCCCGCAGTGCTCAAGCGCTGAAAATCGAAGTGCGCGACATTCTGCGCGAAGACTGGTATGCGGCGCTTGAAAACTGTTTGCTCGATAATTTCGATGCGGCAGGCCCGTGCGCATCCATCGAAGAACAGCTCGCCCTCGTTTTTGCCGACTTTCATGTAAAACTCTGTACGGAAAATTGCGGTTCCATCGAAGAATTTTTTAAGAAAACGAATAAGATCGGATTTGAAGAATTCGGTGTGGAAACGCGGCTTTGGCGGCGCGGAGAGCTGCCTCCGGCAGTCGGCTGTTGGAATAGCGGCGCCCACGCTCCCAACCAGTCGCGCTCGGATATGAGCGCGCTCGGAAACATTTTATTTTTTGAAGGACTTGAAGATGCCGCATTCGATGCGTCCATAAAGGATCAGCTCTATCGCAATCTCAATGAACCGGAAGAAATCATCAGCCGCCTCTATCCGGATGCCTATACCTATCCGCGCGAAAAGCGCAAAGTGCTCTTGTTGCACGTGAAAAATAGACGTGTTATACTTGAACGCAGCTATAACCGGTTTGCCGATTTTGAAATTGGTGCGCTGCGCCATGCGGTGCTTACTCTTTATACTGCGGTAAACCGGATTATATGCGAGGTTGACCTGTCGAACGGAAGTTTATCCGAATTCCCGCAACAGCCGCTTGTCATTCTTTCGCAGATTTACGGGCACATAAAGCGGATTGTGGAGTATATCGAAACGGATCCCGATGCTGCGCTCAAAGAAAAAAATGAAATACTCCTGTCGCTTGAAGGGATGGAATTCAATTTCGATGAGGTGCGGGGGCAGATTCTTACGGCGCTTGAAAAAAAGAATAGAAACTGTTTTATGGTGATAAAATAAATACGAGCCGGATTTTCAGGAGACAAAAATGAATGGTGAGCTTGCAAAGCTTATAAGCAAGGGCGGATTGTATCGGGATGTGCTGGGCGAAAGCCCTGAGCAGATTTACAAAAGTGTTTGCGGCAAACTGAATTTGCCGGACTATCTGAGCGCGGATGTCGCATACGATGCGTTATGCGCGCGCGAGAAGATTATGAGTACCGCTGTCGGAAACGGAATTGCCCTGCCGCATGCGCGTAATCCCGTCGTGCGGACGGCGGAGGACGAGCAGGTTGCCGTCGTCTACCTCAAAGAGCCGCTGCACATGAGTTCGCCCGACGAAAAAAAAGTATTTGTCATGTTCGTTATATTTTCTTGCACGTCGCAGTCGCATCTGACGATTCTTTCATGGCTTGTGCAGGCGTTTAAAAATCCGGCGTTTAAAAAGTTGGTTGAAGAGCGGGCGGATGCGGACGCTTTGATTCAAGCAATAGAAAATATTGCGTAAGCGCCGCTGTTTTTTCGGCCGGCGGCGCGCCGAACGAAAAAGCAAAGGATGATAATCGGCCGTTTGTCATAAGCGAAAAACTACATACACCAGATGCCGTCCGCGCGGCGGGCGGTATACATTGAGGAGCGCAATTATGGATGAAAAATCAATTAAAGCGGTGGCGGCTTCCGTTAGGAGCCTTTCTATGGATGCCATTCAAAAGGCGAATTCGGGGCATCCGGGATTGCCGCTGGGGGCGGCGGAACTTGCAGCCGTCTTGTACGGAGACATTTTAAAGCACAATCCCGCCGATTCGTCATGGGCGGACCGGGATCGTTTCGTGCTGTCGGCCGGACACGGTTCGATGCTGCTCTATTCGATATTGCATTTGAGCGGCTACAAGGTTTCGATGGACGATATTAAGTCGTTCCGGCAAGTCGGCTCAAAGTGTCCGGGACACCCGGAATACGGCGTTACCGACGGCGTTGAATGCACGAGCGGGCCGCTCGGTCAGGGCCTTGCGATGGCAGTCGGCATGGCAGTTGCGGAGACGATGCTTGCCGCGCGCTTCAATACGAAAGCGCACGCGATTGTCGACCATTACACCTATGCGCTCGTCGGCGAAGGCTGCTTGCAGGAGGGCGTTGCGTCGGAAGCGGCAAGCCTTGCGGGGCATTTGAAACTCGGAAAGCTCATCGTCTATTACGACGAAAACCGGATCAGCATCGACGGTTCGACGGATATTACGCTGACGGAAGATATTGCAAAGCGGTTCGACGCCTACGGTTGGCAGGTGTTGAGCGGTTCGATGTATAATCCGGCCGAAATTCTTTCTCTGACGGAAGAAGCGAAAAAATGCGCCGACAAGCCGGCGCTCATTATGCTCAAATCGGTTATCGGCTATAGCGCGCCGCAGCAGGGGACGCCCGATGTGCACGGCGCGCCGCTCGGCGCGGACGGGGTAAAGGCGGCCAAGAAGTTTTTGGGGCTGCCGGAAGACAAAGATTTTTACGTTTTGCCTGAAGCGTATGCGTATTTTGAAGCAAAAAAGAGCACGTTTACGGCGGCGGAAGAAAATTGGAAGAAAACCTTTGACGAGTGGTCGAAAGAAAATCCGGATCTCCGCCGCCAGTGGGATGCGTTCCATAGCGGCAAGGCGAGCTGCGACGCTCCGGGGGCGGGCTTTAAAGATTCCGATAAAACGGCAACCCGTTCGGCCGGCGGCAAAGCGCTCAATGTGATGGCCGACCGGTACTTAAACCTTGTCGGCGGTTCTGCGGATTTGATGGGGCCGAATAAGACGCAGCTGAAACATGACGGCGGCACGTATACGGCGGAAAACCGTATCGGGCGGACGATTGAATTCGGCATCCGCGAGTTTGCGATGTCTGCGCTGTGTTCCGGTATTGCCCTGCACGGCGGCTTACGCCCGTTCTGCGCAACCTTCCTCGTGTTCAGCGATTATATGCGCGCGCAAATCCGCGTTGCCTCCCTGATGCGGATGCCGGTTATCTACATCTTCACGCACGATTCAATTTACGTCGGCGAAGACGGCCCGACGCACCAGCCGGTGGAAACGCTGGCTGCATTGCGGGCGATTCCGGGCGTTCAGGTGCTGCGGCCGGGCGATGCGGAAGAGACGGAAGCTGCGTGGGAAATTGCGATGGAGACGACCGATCATCCGGTTTGCATTATTTTGACGCGGCAGGATTTGCAGGGGTATGCCAAACATGATGCCGACTGGAAGACGCGGATAAAAAAAGGCGCGTATGTTGCAAAAGATTGCAGCGGCGTTCCCGATATAACGGTGCTTGCATCCGGTTCGGAAGTTTCGCTGGCAGTTGCGGCCGCCGCTGCCGTACCGGAGAAGAAGATCCGCATCGTCTCCGTTATGGATTTGAAGGGATTTGAACGCATGAGCGATACCGAGCGCGGCGCATTGATCGGCAGCTCTCCGCGCGTCGTTGCAGCGGAAGCCGGAATCGGCACGGAATGGCGGCAGTTCGTAAAAGATCGCGCCGACTTGTTCTGCATCGACCGCTTCGGAGAGTCGGGACCGGCCGCTCAGGTTGCCGAACACTTAGGCTACACGGCAGAAAAACTGACCGAGTTGCTCAAGCGCTAAAGCGGCGTTTTAGGCGATAGTGCGCGCACCCGGCTTTCCGGAAGGGAAGCCGGGTGCGCTTTTATTTGTGCGCGTCCGCCTTCAGACCGCAAAATCCATGCAGATTCTGGATTTTATATGCGGCTTGATAATCGTTTCGGCGATTTGAACGTGTTCGGGAAATGCGGCATAGCTTTGCAGCGCCGCTTCGTCGGCAAAGTATGAGTCAAGCATGAGGTCGCTATTCGACGAGGCAAGCGGCGTTGTATGCACGGTTATTTCCGAAACTCCGCCGACTTTGCTTTTCAGCCCTTCGAGTCCGGATTTTATTTTTGCCTTTACCGTTTCTTTTTCCGATGCGGAAAGCTCGTCTTTTAGTTGCCACAAAATAACGTGTCGTACCATATACGCTCCTTTTGATTTTATTCGTATGACGGCTCAACACTATGCGGATGCTTCGGCGTGCCGTACCGGTCGGGAAGGCGGCCGAGCTCTTCAATCAAAGTGAGCGGAGTCAATGCGTAGTTTGCCGTATGACAGGCTCCCGCCAGAGCATGTGCGAGCGCTGCGGTTTTTGCAGCGTCATCTGCGCGCCATCCTTGCGCAAGGAGCGTGGTACAAAGTCCTGCAAGAACGTCGCCGCTTCCGCCTTTTGCAAGCGCCGCTGTCCCGCAATCGACAATGTACGTCGTTTTGCCGCTTACAATATAGGTTACCGCCCCCTTTGCCGCGAGCACCAGCTGCGGAAAACGCTCGCCGAACGCGCGGACTGCATCGAATCGCTGTTTGACCGCATCGAATTCGGTAAGGCCGGAGAGCGTAAGCAGCGACGAAAGCTCTTTGGGATGCGGCGTTAAAATAACGCGCGCGTCTTCAGCTTCGCACAGAGCGTGGAGGAGGGACGGCAGGTTTTTATAATAGAAAATATCCGCATCCAAAACGCACGCTTTATTTTTCATCTGCATAATGAACGGGAAAACCTTTTCTTCCGCATAGCGCAGCGCTTTTTCGCTCCGTCCAAGTCCGCTTCCGACAAGCAGCGCGTTCGCGCCTTCCGGAATGCAGTCGGCGCTCATCAACGTGCACGGAATGTCTGTGCGGCTTTCGCTCAATGCGCTTTGGAGCACGGTTACTAAACCCGCCCCGAAGCGGAATGCTGCGCGCGCGGCGATCAAGGCGGCTCCCGGTTTTTCGCCTGCAACGGTTACAGCGTGTCCGTATATGCCTTTGTGCGCGGATTTTTGCGTTCGTATCGGTAAGCACATGTCGGACGGTTCAAGGAGAAGGGCGTCCGGTGGAGCAGAACCTGCAAAAAGTTTTTCACTTATGCCAAGCGGCGCGCACACGATGCGTCCGGTAACATCTTTTGCAGCGTCGCTGTACAAGGCGGTTTTCAATGCGCCCATCGTTACGGTGCAGTCGGCGCAGAAGGCGAGGGGGAAGCCGACTGCATCGTATGCCGCAATCGATCCGTCTTTGCATAGCCCGCTTGGAATGTCGCAGGCAATCGTGCGGCAGGGAGACGCGTTGATTTGTTCGACGGCGCGCGCCGCGTCCGGCGGGAGGACGCCGTGAAAGCCGGTTCCGAACAGACAATCGACGACGATGACGCTCCGGGCGCGGTCGGAGAGGAGGGTGGAAAAAAAATCGGAGGAAAAAACGCGGAAGGGAACTCCTGCCCGCTTTGCCATCCGCTTTTGCCTTTTCGCCTCCGGCGTTTTCGGCTCCGCAAAGAGGCAGACTGCACAGGGGATGCGCCCTTGTATGCGGCGGGCGAGCGCAAGTCCGTCGCCGCCGTTTCCCCCGCTTCCGCACAAAATCAATGCAAACGCTTCTTTCTGTTCTTCGTTCGCGATGCGGTTAAGTGCATCTTCTAACGCTGCCGCGGCGTTTTCCATCATCACCATTTCCGGAAAGGCGAATTTTTCTTTTGCAGCCCTTTCCAATGAGGCGCTATCGACGTAAACGGATTTCATATTCACCTTAAAAAAAGAAAAGCCCCGCAATGCCGAGCGGGATGAGATAGCAGGCGAACCATTCAAGCCGCCCCTTTTTGATGAGTTTCATCAGCGCTGCGAGCGCGCCGTAGCCGAAGACAAAGGCGCAAATGCATCCGGCGATGACCGGAAAAAGCCCGACCGCGCCGACTTCATGCAGCTCTTTGAGGTCGAGGACGAATGCGCCTAAAATGGCCGGAATCGAAACGATGAACGAATATTCTCCGGCGGCGGCGCGGTTTACGCTGCAAAAGAGCGCGCCGGCAATCGTTGAGCCGGAACGGGAGATGCCCGGCAGCGTGCCGAATCCCTGCATGATGCCGATGACCGCAGCGTGCAGCGGCGAAAGGCCGCGTTTTTCGGAAGCTGCGGGACAGGAGGCATTCTGCGCTTTGCGCTTTTCAATGAGCGCCGAGACGACGAGCAGCACGGCCGTAACGATAAAGCCTATGCACGTCCGCTTCATCGAAAGATCCGGGTTTTCGGCTTTCAGCAGGATTTTTGCGGTAAACACCCCGATGCAGCCGGTAATAAACGTCGTAATGAGCGCGGCAATAATCGTCCTCCGGCCGCGTTCTTCCGTTCCTGCAAGAAAATCATCGGAATCGGAAGGCGTTTTTGCTTCCTTGCGCACTATCCACCGCAGCAAAATCGCAAACAGCCGCCCGATCTTCCGTCTGAAATACAAAATGACTGCCAAAAGCGTCGCAAGGTGCAGGAGAATATCGAACAGTAAGGGCACGTCGCCCAACCCGAAAAGGCGCTTTGCAACGGCAAGGTGCCCGGAAGAGGAAACCGGAAGGAATTCCGTAATTCCTTGTAAGATACCCAATAGGATTCCTTGAATAATCGTCATGTTATGCTCCAAAAATACGCTCTCCGCTCCATTGTTTTGATAAAATGCCGCGCGGCTTCCGGCAGGAGATTTTTTTGCCGCAAAACAAGCGGCGGCCGCTTAGCGTTCGTCTTCAAGCATCGTTTTACAATCTTGCAGATGCTGCACTTCTTCCGCTCCGAGCTCCGGAAACTGCGGATCAATTTCCGTAAGCGTCTGCAAAAGGATTTCCGAAACCAGATAGCGCGTGTACCATTTTTGGTCGGCCGGCAGAACGTACCACGGACAATTCTTTGTCGCTGTGTGATTTATCGCATCTTCGTAGGCTTTTTGGTAGCGCTCGAAATAGGCGCGCTCTTTGATATCGTTTGCAGAGAATTTCCAATTTTTCTCCGGTTTATTAATCCGCTCAAGAAAGCGTTTTTGCTGTTCGTCTTTTGAAAGATTCAAGAAAATCTTAACGACTTTGATGCCGTTGCCGTACAGGTATTTTTCCCAATTGCGAATGTCTTTGTATTTCTGATTGATGTAGCCGCCGCGAAGCATCCGCGCCGGAACGTGGTAGTCTTTAAAATATTCGTGAACGTTTACGACGAGCACTTCCTCATAGTAGCTGCGGTTGAAGATGCTGATTTTGCCGCGCGCCGGCATTTTACTGTGGTAGCGCCACAAAAAATCGTGGCTTGCCTCTTCAAGGTTCGGCGTGCGGAAGCCGAACACGTCGACGCCCTGCGGGTTGATCGTCGACATCACATGCTTGATGGTGCTGTCCTTGCCCGCCGCATCGAGCGCCTGCAAAACGATGAGGAGGCTTTCCCGTGCATCGGCGTATAATTTTGCCTGAAAGAGCGCAAGATGCTCCAGATTTGCGGCGGTTTTCTTTACAATCTCATCTTTTTCCTTTTCGCGGCCGCCTGAATGGGTACAGGTATCGGAAATGATAAATTTTTTCTTTCCATTAAAAATGTAATCGTCCAGTTCGCTCATTTTGCAGCTCCTCTCTTTTTTTCTTAAAAAATAAATCGCGCATATTTACTTTCCTGCGCAGTAATTACACGCCCTTTGCGCGTATAAGTTCAGTATAACCCAATGATTTCCGCTTTGCAAACGGGAAAAGGGGAGCTGCTGCATTTTCGGCGCGCGCCGCTGTATGGTCGTTTAGAATGAGAAGCCCGGTTCTTGTTGGAGGACTTTCAGCACTCCTGTAACGTCGTCGGCATGTATGCGCTTTGCGCCGACGATGTTGCGCATAAATGTTATTTGCCTTTTTGCATAGCGCCGGCTGTTTTGCTTGACGGCATCCTTTATGCGCGCCTTTCCTTCGGCGCTTTCCCGGTCGCCGCAAAACCATTCGCGGTATCCGATTGCCTTCATGGCAGGGCTTTCGGCATCGGCGCCCAAATCGATGAGCGCGCGCACTTCCCGTTCCAATCCGTCGGCAAACATCCGCTCAATGCGCTCTTCAATCCGGCGGTAGAGCTCTTTTCGTTCCCGCTCAAGAATAATCGTACAAAAGCGGTAGCCTTCCCGATTGCCGCCGTTCATTTGAAAGCGGCTTCGCGGTACGCCGGTTGCGTAGAAGACTTCAAGAGCGCGGATAAGGCGCAGGCTATCGTGCGGGGAAATTTTTTTGGCACTTTCCGGATCAACTCCGCCAAGCTCTCTGTGTAGGGCGTCCTCCCCTTCGAGCCGTAAGCGTTCCCAAAGCGCGCTGCGTATCGCTTCATCTCCTGCAGGAGTTTGCGGCAGTCCCTGTATAAAATTCCGTATGTAGAATCCGGTTCCGCCCATCACAATCGGAATGCGCTTACGCGCGTAGATAGCTTTGGCGCACCGGTCAGCCTGTTCGACAAAATCGGAAACGCAATAGGATTGGTGGAAATCCAAAAGGTCGATAAGGTGATGCGGCAGTTCTGCGCGTTCTGCGGCAGTCGGTTTTGCCGTACCGATGTCGAGCCGCTTGTAAATCTGCATGGAATCGGCGCTGATGACTTCCGCCTTGCCGCGCAAAAAAGAAAGACCGCTTTTGCCGAATAGCTGCACGGCAAGAGCAGTCTTTCCCGACGCGGTCGGCGCAAAAATCACAATGACCGGAATGCTGTCCGTCATTGCTTACGCTTTGCTTTCAATCCGATAGGTAATTTTGCGCTCAAATAGTTGACGCGCCGCAACGGAAACCGCTTTGCCCGCATGACGGTCAATTTCCGGATCGCCGATACGCGACATCTGGTAGGCGCGGCGGCTTGCCGCTACGGTTATTTCATATATATTGCCGTTGAATGATGCAAGTTCTTTTAATGGAAAGATAATGTCCATCGCTGACTCCTCATGCGTATTTTTCCGCATTATAAAATGATGGGGATGCAGTGTCAAACCGCGCAAAATATGCGGCCTCTTCGTGCGCGCTCATTCGGCGTTGCTTTCCATCCAGCGTTGTATGCCGAGCACAATGTCGGCGTCAATAACGTGTTCGACGCGGCAGGCATTCAGCTCGGCCTGTTCGCGGGATACGCCAGTAATGCGCTGCAAAAAATCCGTCAGCAGCGTGTGGCGCAGATACACGTCGCTCGCCTTTTGGTACCCCTTTTCCGTAAGCGCGATGTGCTGGTCTTCGCTGATGGTAATGTAGCCCGTCTCCTTGAGGATTCCCATAGCGCGGCTGACGCTCGGCTTTGACACGTGCTGTTTGCGGGCAACATCGATGGCGCGGACAATGCCGTTCCGCTTTTCGAGCATCAAAATGGATTCAAGATAATCTTCCCCTGATTCGTACATAAATACCTCTATCGCTTTGCGCATGGATGAACCGTATTCGGCATGCAGCGCCGTTTTACGTTCCGATTATACCAGAAAAAATGCGGATGCGGAAAAAAACTTCCGCTCTGCCGGTTTGCCGACTGCCGATTTTCCGGGGCGCAAAGCGGAGAGTCGGTTTTTATCAGCGGTGGACGGCGGGATGGATGGATTTTCTTTGTTGTTATTGCTCGGCTTTCAGAGGAGAACGAACGCGTGCGGATGCTCTGTTTGAGTCTTCGCATTTTTTTCTCTGCTGCATGTCACGTCTGCTTCCGGTTTTCTGGAGGTAAAACGGCGTGCTGGTTCTTATTACGTCAGAGGGACTAGCGGGATGGATCTTCTGCGGCAGCTTTAGTTTTATCGGCTGCTTGCTTCGCATTTTGCTGTAGGTAAATCGGTGAGCCGTTTTTTATCGCGATTGGCTGGCTGTCAGAATAGATTTTGTTCAGCGGCTTTAGTTTTGTCGGGTATCCGCTTCGCGTTTTGCTGTGGGGAAATCGGTGAGCTGGTTTTTATTGCGGCGCGGGCAAGATAGCTTTTCTGCGGTGTTATTGCTCGTTTTTCGATGGAAAACGAGCGCGTGCGGTCGGCTCCGTTTGAGTGGTCTCAATTCGTTCTCTGTCGTAGGCCGCACTTGCTTTCGGCTTGCTGGGTACAAAACGGCGTGCTGGTTCTTATTACGTCGGATGGTGGGTGGAATTGATTTTGTTCAGCGGAAAGCGAGAGCTTGCGAATGCTCTGTTTTAGCTTTCTCAATTCTTTCTCTGCCGCATGCTGTGTCCACTTCCGGTTTGCTATGGGTAAACCTGTGTGCTGGTTTTTATTGCGGTGAGCGGGATAGATTTTGTTCAGTGGCTTTAGTTTTGTCAAGTGTTTGTTTCCGGTTTTCTGGAGGTAAACCGGCGTGCTGGTTTTTATGTCTCTTTGCCTTTAAATGTAACTAAAAATCCGCTATCCTTCCGCCATGGCTTACAGCAAAGACTTAAGACTTCGAGTAATCGAATATGGAGAAGACTGACACACGTTGGCGTAAGCTGCGGCAGCTTTACTTTTGTCGGCTGCTTGCTTTCGGATTGCGGTGGGTAAATCGGCGTGCTGGTTTTTATATCGGCGGTGACTGGGAATGGGGGCCTGAGGTAGGGATGGCGGACGGGTGGGGGCTGCGTTGTACATTGCTCGTTTTCCGATGGAAAATGAGTGCGTGCGGTCGTTCTGTTCGAATAGTATTTCAACATCAATTAGCGATTTATCAGCTCAATCGACTATTCCGTTAAGGCGATGGAAATGCTGAGAGAGTCAGAGGGAATTGAAAAACGGTATGCCGTATGGACGTTTTGATGTATTCGCGGATAATTTTGTCGATGTCTTTTGTTGGTCAGGTTGCCATCATAGCGGGAACCTTTCCAGCCGTTAGTGGTGTAAAATGCTTTTCTATAGCTCGATGCGCTTTCTTTTTTGTTTACGGCATTGGTGTCGTATGCTGCGGGATTTAATTTTTGCGCCAATGCAAAAGCGATTTCAAACTCGGTGTTCAATTCCTGCATGGTTTCGACGCTTCCGCCTTTGTCGGGGTGTAATTCCATCGCTGCCTTGCGATATGCGTTTTTTACTTCCTGCACGGTCATTGTCTTGGTAAAGTGTTTCACTTTCTAACCTCCGTAAAATAAAAAAGTCCGCTCGGAATGCAGCTTTAATTCCTTACGGGCTTAGTAGCGCAGATTTTATTTGTAGTCATCCGCACTTATCGAGCGACTACCAATAAGCTGCGTTTGGTAGTCGCTCGATTTACAATGACCACTTTATCGCTTGTTGTTGATAAATTCTATCATATTTGCTTGACATTTTTTTTAATACACGGTATTATATTAGTAGCTTTTAAATAAGCTGATAAACTCTCTCCGATGTCCAGTGAAATTCTGGACACGTGGGTTCTGAATATTTTATTCGGAACCCACGTTTTATTTTATCTATAACTATTACTCGATAATGATGTAAATTGAAAACAGCTTCAGAAAATAGTGAATATATGTATCCAGGAAGTAGCATAATATCGCTACTTTCCTTATAGAACCGCATCAAGCATCTTAGCCACGGAACCGTACCGATGTACTTTACTTGCAATAGTCCGCATTAAAGCATTCTATGCATGTTCAATAGGATTGTATTCCGGCAGATACTAGAGCAGAAGAATCAAGGCTTGAGAATATTTTTTTCTCAATTCCATGCAAGACCTCTTTATGGAATGATGCGTTTTCTATAATAATGCCGAGGCCTTGCGGTAAGGCCTTTAGCAGTTTGTCTTTAAACCACTGTTCAAATAGGGGCTGCCTTCATCGTTCCGCCGTAGGTGAATGGAGCAACGAATTTGCCCTTGCACTGGGTTGCGACAAAGTCAATACGTGTGTGACGTTTACCACTGATGCACATATTGACTCGTTAGCCTCGAGGACTGTGGGCATATTGCCAATAAATCTGCGTTTGGATGCCGATTTCATCGACATATACGAGCTTTTCTTCGGGAATGTCTTTAATTTTCTCCAGATACGCCGCTGCTTTCTTGGGATTTTGCTCTTTGTAGAAAGTGCTCTTTTTTTCGTGTGATGTCGAGTCGTCATAGTCGTTTCAGGAATGATGACGGGTAGCCGCCGAATACTTCCGCAATTTCTTTGAGGTAGGCATCGGGATATTCTTGCATATATTCAATAAGTTTTTCCGGGATGATTTTCTTATAAGCTGTTTAATATCTAGGAAATAAGATATAATGCAAGAATGAGAAAACAATATCCCAGCGACATAACGCGCAAACAATTTAAACATATCCGCCCGTTATTAGAAAGCGGACAGAAAAAGACCGCGTCGAGGAAAGTCGACCTATATGAAATATTTTGTGCCATACTGGATCTGCTCAAGACTGGCTGCCAATGGCGTATGTTACCGGACTGTTTTCCCAAATGGAATACTGTTTACTATTATTTTAGTATTATGGAATAACCCCTCGGATTAGCACTCAAGCCTTTACACCGGTGCTTAAAAAAATTAGTTTGCGAGGCTCGTACAAAACAGGAGCGGAACTCCTGCAATACGAGCTTCCTTATAGTCGATGAGCAAAGCGTCAAAAATACTGACAGTGACGAAGCTAAAGGTATGATGCAGGCAAGAAGATATCATGAGCCAAGTGGCATATAGTAGTCGATACGCATGGACTACCGCATGCACTCGGCGTGATGCCATCCGATGTTTTCTGCAGAAACGTCGCATCACCCACTTTTAGGCAAAATAAAGATGAGTTTGCGGAAGTGAAAACATTTCGTGTGAAGGCGGATATAGCCGAAAGCTGGTTGCCGATGAGCTAAAGAAAGTTCTAAGTGAAGAAGTAACAGTACAAGTAGCCAAGCGTAATGAATTTTATATACGTTGAAAGTAATTCCCAAACGGTGGAGAGTGGAACTAAGCTTTGCATGACTTAAAAAGCAGCGGAGCCTTTGGAAAAACTTCGAGAGAAAGCATAATACCGCACAGTAATTTATGATAGTAAGTTTTATATCGCCACTTTTGAGAAGATTATAAACAAGCTTCTACGCCGCGAAATATGATTTATTGATGCCCTGCTTTTAATTCATATATTCTTTATATAAATATTTTTTTATTCGTACTCTATACTTATTTCTGAATACTACTATTTCCATAGAAATAGCCCATTTAAACGGGCATTAATCCCCACTTATAAAAAGGTATTTTTTCTTGTAAGACGTTGTAATACAATAAATTAAACTATAGCGGGGGCAGGACTCGAACCTGCGGCCTCCGGGTTATGAGCCCGACGAGCTGCCAACTGCTCTACCCCGCATTGTTTATAATATAATACGTAATAATCTTTTCTATGTCAAGTATCACATCCGCACGGTATCAATAACAAGCGATAAAGAGGTCATTGTAAATCGAGCAACTACCAAAGGCAGCTTATTGGTAGTCGCTCGAGAA
>CAUTZW010000025.1:0-31559 GCA_963543045.1 uncultured Treponema sp. | reverse complement strand
CCTCATGTGATCCAGCGTCCGTGGCCTGCGAGAGTGCTGGGATTACAGGTGGGATAATTACTGCCAATTTTATTGCCCATGAAATTGGAGTAAGCAATGCTCGAGGAAAGTATTTCAAAGCGGATTACGAGCCTCCGCTATCTGCTCATCGTTTTTGTCGTATTTATTCATGCAAACTTAACGCCCGATGCCGCACTCAATCAGTATCACTACGATTTCATCCAGCCCCATTGGATTGAAGCCGTAAAGAATGTTATTTGCGGCACGCTAGGAGGAGCGGCGGTTCCGCTGTTTTTCTTTTTTGCGGCCTTTTTGCAATTTTCAAAAAATGATCCGTATCCGGTTTTGCTGAAAAAGAAAGCGAAAACGCTGCTTGCGCCCTATGTTTTATGGACGTGCTGTGCGATTCTTTTTTATTTTATCGCGCAATCAATTCCGCAAACCGCTTCATATTTCCGAAGTCCGATAAACATCGTCAAAAACTGGAAAGCTATCGATTACCTTAAATCCTTTACTTATCATGAGTTGACCTATCCATTTGTAGTACCGTTTTGGTTTTTACGCGATCTAATGATTTTGATTATTCTGTCGCCGGTTTTACGTTTTTTATGCAGAAAGGTTCCCGCACTCATTTTGATCCTCGTAAGCGCCGCGTTTATTAAAAATCTTCCCGTATTTTTGACGTCTTCTCGTGCGCTCTTTTTTTATCTTGCCGGGTATTACTGCGCCGCATACAAAATTCCGTTTTTTTCGATTGCGGATGCAATAAAAATGCATGAATACGTCCTGCTACTGGCAGCGGAAGTTGCAGTCGACTCATTGTTTGCAGAAAAATACGACTTCGGCGTGCTCAAAATGATCATTGCATGTTTATTTTTCCTAAAGCTGTCGGCTTTCCTCGTCAAAAAAGAGGCGCTGTACAAAAAACTATGCTATCTATCGGGATTTTCTTTTTTTCTCTATGCAGCGCATATGCCCGTTTTGGGAGCGGCAATCAACAAAATAACGGCGAAAGCAATTCCCCTCCACGGCATTTTGTGCCTCGTGCAATTTCTTTTAGCGGCGATTTTGACAGTCGTCATCGGAACGATAAGCGGAATTGCGTTGAAAAAGATATGTCCGCCCGCCTTCCGGCTTTTAAGCGGCGGAAGATGAGCGCACAATGCGGCGGATGGGAGCACGGGACTAAAAAGACATAACCGCTCTGTCGTCCGCGGCAAGCTTCGAAGTCTCGAAACTTGTTCAATTTAAAGAAAGCTGAACGCGCGGAGTACGCTGAGGTAGCCTTTACGCAATTTTGCCGCACGGCAAAATTGTAGCGGACGGGGAAATGTGTTGTGTCCTTCAAGTCCCGTTCTTCCGTCCGCCGTACCCAAGGAAGGAGGGTGTGCAAGGGTGGAAAAGCGCAGGCGACTATGACTGGTTAAACACGTTTCGAAAGTTTCGAAACGTGCAGCGGACGGTAAATGTGTTGTGTCCTTCAGGTCCTGTTCTTCCGTCCGCCGTTCTCTTGAAAAAAAAGGGGGGAACGGATATTATGCGCGATATGGCGATATCAGATAAAGTGCAGACCTTGCTGCTTGAGTTTACGGCGCTGGAGAGCATTCAAGCGGTTGAACGTTTTTGCGGCAGTGATGACAATTCCAACGAAACAATTAATTTGATTGCGCGTATGTTCGGCTCAACGGACAATTTTGATGCGGAATACTGCGGAGACGGCGAGCACAGGCTGCTTGCAAGTTTTAAGAGCAATCTTGCGCTGCTGACGCAAAAAACGTGGGTTGAAAAGTCCGATCTTGCGCTCAAGGAGCAAATCCTTTTTGAATTGGAACATTTTTGTGCCGACGGCGAACAATGGAGCGAGGCTTACGCGCGCTTCCTTGAAATTATCGCGAATGCCGTCTATCTGATGTTCGGCCAGCAAACGCGCTCCACCGATTTTGTCGAATATTCGCTGAGAATCGATCCTGAATTCGGCATGTTTTGGACGTACATCCAAAGCTTACCGCGTACAGCCGACTGGAACGAAGAAAAATACCGCAGCGCTGTCCTGCTCGGTATGTTTTTCCTCGCAAATTATTAGACCCGTTGACTGGAATCTTCCGCCAGCCTGTTCGCTGGCGCATCCGCAATCCTTTTTGTTATACTCACTGGCATGGAACATAATATGATTCTTTCTGCGTCGGGATGGCGCAAAGTTTTTGCTGCGGACGGCGACGAGCAGAGCCGGACGGATACGATCGGAGATGATAACCGCGCGCTCTGTGCGCTTGCGGCGGCAAGTTTTGCCGAATACATGCTTGAAAAGCAGCCGTCCGCTCCGGTAATTGCACTCGGGCGGGATTCGCGGCCGACGGGTGCGGAGATTGCGGACGTTATGCTGCGCGCACTGACGGCATCCGGCGTTACGGTTCGCTATTTGGACATTGCGGCGGCTCCGGAAATATTTGCGTATGCCAAAACCGTCAGCGGCTTTTTGTATATTTCGGCAAGTCACAACCCCATCGGGCACAACGGATTGAAATTTGGCCTCAATGACGGCGGCGTGCTGTGCGGGAGCGAAAACGCAAAGATTACCGCCTCTTTTTGCGAAAAATGCGCAGCCGACGATGCCCGAACGCGTGCAAACGCCCTTTTGCAGCGGGCGGATGCCGCGCGTATTGCGGCAATCTACCGCGACTCTCCGGACGTAAAACGAGCTGCCCTGCATGAATACGAATCTCTGATGCGCGTCATTGTAACGGGCAGCGTTGATGCGGCCGCACAGGAGTGCGTATTCGGCGCGATGCGGCGTGCGCTCACAGAAAAACCTATCCGCATCATCTGCGACATGAACGGCTCTTCGCGCGCCAAAAGCATTGACCGCTCTTTTATCGCTTCATGCGGATTGGATTTTGAATCGTTCAACGAAGAACGCATCGCTCACGAAATTATCCCCGAACCGGAAAACCTCATCCACTGCGCACGGCGCATTGACGCCGCTCAACATGCCGGGCAAACGGAAACCCTGCTCGGTTATATGCCGGACTGCGACGGAGATCGGGGCAACATCGTCTATTGGAACGAAGCGGCCGGACGCGCCGAACCGATTACTGCGCAGGAAGTGTTTGCGCTCTGCGTGATGGCGGAAACGGCGTATTCGTTCCGGCAAAATCCGAATCCGGACGTAAAGCGGGCAGTGGCGGTCAACTGCCCGACGTCCCTCCGCATCGATGAAATCTGCCGCGCGTTCGGGGCAACGCTCTTCCGTGCGGAGGTGGGGGAGGCCAATGTCGTAAACCTTGCCCGTCAAAAGCGGGAGGAAGGCTATGACGTCCGCATCTTCGGCGAAGGTTCCAACGGCGGCAACATAACGTATCCGTCGGGCGTGCGGGATCCGGTGGCGACGATTTTTGCGCTCATCAAATTGCTGACGCTCCGGAGCGACGGCGGCCAGAAGGGGCTTTTTGAGTTGTGGTGCGAAAAATCCGGGCAGGCGGACAAGTATTCGCCCGATTTTACCCTCAGCGACATCCTCCAAACGCTTCCGGCCTACGCGACGACCGGAGTCAGCGAGGAGCGGGCGACGCTCCGCGTGCAAACTGCGGATAAAGCGGTCTTGAAGCGGCAGTTTAAGGCGATTTTTGAGCGCGAGTGGGAGGAAAAGCGCGCGCTTTTGCGGGAGCAGTTCGGCATTGCGCGCTACCAAGCCGATACGACGAACGGCACGACGGAGATTTTAGACGCGAAAGAGTGGGGAAACCAAAACGGCGGATTAAAGATTCGATTTTTCGACGAATCCGACGCCCCCATCGCCTTTATCTGGATGCGGCCGAGCGGAACGGAAAACGTCTTCCGCGTTTTATGCGACGTCAAAGGCCGCGCCTCCCAACAGACCGAACGCGCACTACTCGACTGGGAGCGGCACATGATACAAGAAGCCGACCGCACCCCGACCGCCTGAAAGGCAACGCTCCGTCGCCAATCTGCCGATGCGGTTGTCCGTCGGGCGAGCGGTGTGCCGCGGGCGGGACGGCAAACTGACCGCCGGTGGAGGCAGTTGCGGCCGTCGCGCACCTCAAGATGTGCGCCGTGTGGGTGCAGTTTGTTTACTGGCAGACGAACGGTGCCGCGGGCGGGACGGCAAACTGAATGCCGGTGGATGGAGTTGTGCCTGTCCGCACCCTAAGATGCACGCCGTGCTCGGCGTTCCTGCATTCGTTTGCCTCGACTTTTGCGCCCTGCATATCCGCACACCAAGGTGCGTGCCATGCCGATGCAGTCTGCCGTCGGGCGGGGCAGCAGTTAGGATGGCAATTTGAACGCCTGCGAAGGCACTTGCGGCCGACCGCACACCAAGATGCGCGCTGTGCCAGTGCAGTTCACCGTCAGGCGAGCGGTGCCGCGGGCGGAACGGCAAGCTGAATACTGGTAGAGGCACTTGCGTCCGACCGCACACCAAGATGCGCGCCGTGCTGGTGTGGTTCACCGCGTCAGGCGAGCGGTGCCGCGGGTGGGATGGCAAGCTGAATGCCGGTGGCAGCACTTGCGTCCGTCCCGCACCTCAACACGCACGCCGTGCCGGTTGTGCGCCGTACTCGTCGTTTCTGCATTCGTTTGCGTCGAGTTTTGCACCCGGCGCACCCGCACTCCGTGCCGTCTCCAACCCTGACGGCCGGAACAACCCCACCGCACTTTTTCGTATTGTTCTAAAAAACGGTGATGCCGCTGATGTCGACTGAAAAGGGCTGGCGGCCGGTTTTCGGAACGGGGCGGTATTTTACGGTGGCGCCGAGTGAAAAACGGAGCGCGGTGTTTGCCGCCCCGCCGACGTTCGGGGTGAGGGCAAATGCGGCCGTCAAACCGATTTCGTCGGAATAGGTAAGGCGCTTTCCGGCGACGGCCGCCTTGAGCTGTGCGATCTCTTTGATTGGCCAGTCGTACGCGGCGCCGCTTGACCATGCGGCCGCATAGTATGTGCGGAGCGTAAAGCGGTTCGTGTAAAAGAGCGGTAAAAAATTCGGCGCATACTGAATCTCTTTGGAAAAGAGAATGAGCGAAGCCGACGCGGAGGCAAGCGCATCCGGCGCGGGAAAGAGCGCGCACGATACGGAAAACGGCAGATTGTACGTCATGCCCGGCGTATTTTTTAGCGGCAACAGCCGAGCCGCCTTTACCGTCGCCTGAATGCTGATGTTTTGATGCTGCGTGCGCCCCGTCGCGCCCCCGTCAAGCGGAGCGTAATAGCTCGTTTTGTACGCGGCGCTCAACTGCACGCCTGACTGCTCATAATACTCCCGACCTGCGCGCCGAATATTCCCGACGGCCGCCGATGCCGACGCTGCGGCAAAGAGGCGCGCGGTGCGCTCTTGGCTCTCCATGCTTCCCACTAAATCGAAAATCCGGAATGAATGCGCGGCATTCTGATATTTCCGCTCGTCGATGCCGCGCTTTGACTGCCGTCCCTCCAAAAATTGCGCGTCTCCGGCGAATGTAACATATCCCGTTCTGCCCGCCGGCAATTTGAGCGCGATGTTCGCACTGCCCGCCGTCTGCTTGTACCCGCCGGAATCGAATTCGCTTTCCGCCTTCACGTTGTAGTGAAATAAATCGGTTACCGTGCCGCCGTATACGAAGGCGCCGACCGCTGCGGAATTGGTGAGCGGATTGTAGCCCGCGCCGACCGCCAAAACCGGCAGCGTCCACGGACTTGCCGTAACATAGGTGAGCCCGAACGGCAGAGGAATGTCCGAAAGCGTTGCGCCTGAGGGAGAGGCGGAATGCGTCGCCGTTAGGCTGAGGGGAATAACGGTTCCCCTGTGCGTAAAACCGAATGCGAAAAGGGAAAACTTTTTTTCGCCCGGAAACTTTTCCGCTTCTCCGTCCGCAGAATCGGCTGCAACACTTTCATTTCGACTCATACCGGTTGGCAAACCGCGTTCTTCCGATACCAAAGCGGCCTTCTCCGTTGTCAGCGGCATCCGGCCGATGTCGGCGGAAAACACTGCGGCGCCGTCAAAAAAACTTCCGATATACACGATGCGGTTTTCGTCTACCGGAACCGGCGAAAAGATTCCGCCGGAGCAGTCTTCCGCCTGCAAGGAAAATGTTCCGCCGTCCGCTCCGCCGGTACGCAAAAGCCCCAAACGCGGCATTGAACCGGGTTTTGTCCACGAAAAAAGCAGCGAACCGTCTTCCGCACCGCTTAAATCCCGAATAACGGCGCGCTCATACGGCAGCCGGTAGTCAGTTATATTTTTTTCCGTAAGATTATAAGAGCGGATGGAAAAGTTTAGGCCGTCTTTATAGATGAAAGAGAGCGTTCCGTCCGCTCCGCCGACCGGCGCATAAACGAATTTTTGCGCTTCGTTTTTTATTTCATCAACGAGGCGGAGGGCGCGGATGGCGCCGGATGCGTTCAACTCCAGCGCATATATTTTAATGGAAGCATTTTGATTTTCCGCGTGCACTGCCGAAAGATAATACGTTCCGCCGGAACGGAAAACCGCCGCATCGCGGAGCGCATCTTCTTTTACCGAAAAAAATCGCTGCCTCTTCATGTCGAAAATGCGGACTTTCCGCTTGGCCGCCCGACCGGCGGACGACGTATAGGAGACGGCGAGAAAGCGTCCGTCATCGCTCAAATTGATGCGGGAGAGCGACGGCTGCCGGAAAAGCCGCTTGGCTTTTTTCGAACCGTTTTTCGTAAAGTACACCGACGCGGAAAACAAATCGAAAGAGGCGAAACCCGTGCGGCACGCGCTTAAACCGCCGTAAGAGGAGCGGTCGGGAGCGACCGGTGCGCACCACGCATGTTCAAGCGGAGATGCGGGCACGTCCGGCACGGCAAGAGACGCGTAAAACCGCTCCCACGCATCCTTTATCGGAATGCCGTACACTTGGCGGAAGCACATAAAGTACGTCAGCGTTTGCAAATTGACGCACTTATACCAAAACTGCGCGTATTTTTCCCGGCCGTATTCTTTTTGGAGCCACGCGCTGAACGCCCCGCCGAAGTAATAGCTTTGCATCGTGTACGGATACACGTCCTTCGTTCCGTTGATTTCCGAATAGTGCGGAAACTTTCCCTCGATTTTCGCCTGCTTGATAAAATGCTGACTGTATTCGTCATTGAGTCGGCCTTCTCCGCCGTCGCTTTCGGATGCAACGGCCGCGCCTTCCGCCCATGCGGTGGTAATCGTCAGGATTCCCGGATTGTACGAATCGCCGAGCGCCTCTTTGACGCCGAACCAAAAATCATTGTGCATGTTATAGGAGATTGCATGGGTCAGCTCGTGCCGGAAGACGCTGGCGAAGGTTTCGGAAAAAACGGCCATGCCGCTGTCCGGAATCGTATCGCGCATCACGATGTGGTTGAAGGGCGCAAAGGAAAAATAGGCGTTGAACGTCTCTTGCGACGGGGAAATAACGACGGGAAGGCGGAAATCGTGCGGAAGCGCATACTTTTCCGCCGTTTCCGCATAAATTGCGTCGGCTTGTTCGTATAAAATTGCGGCGGTCTTTCGCGAGCGTTCGGGAAAAATAATATCGAAATGCCGGGTGCTCACTATTCGTAAATCTTTTTCCCCCGCCATAATGCCCTCATATGCGGCAAGCGGCGTAAGAAGCGCAAGCAAAACTGCCGAAATGAGCGGCGCCGCTTTCAGATTCTTAAAAAAACTATTCATGATCGTAACCTTCCCTCAAAAAAATCCGCTTTTGCCGGACGTTTAATAGTGCGGCGGTTTTCTGTCTGCAATATCGTCTTCAAGCAGGGCGGCTAGGTCGCGCACCCGGCCGGCGAGCAGTTTGTTTTCCCGCTGCAAACCGTCGATGAGCTTTGCCTGCTCAAGCGCCGCCTTCTGCAAGCCGTTTACAAAATCTTCAAGATAGGACAGCTTTATTTCCAGAGCCGTCATGCGTTCGTCGGATGCGCTCATGCCCGTATCACCAGTTTTTCTTTGAGATTCATAATTTTGAGGAGGGGAATGCGCTCCGTTTTTTTCGCTGTCGGCGAGATGACCGTTATTTTGACGGAGGCGTTTTTCAGTTCGTCGACGAGCGGCTGGCCGTACACCGTCGTAACAAGGTCGAGGTAGTCTTCATCGCTCATCTCCTCTCCGGTAAATACCGGCGCCATAAACAAATCCATGTATGACTGAAAATCATCCGGCAGTTTTGCGTAGAGCGCGTGCAAGAGGTCTGCGCTTAAAATCAAGCTGACGATTTTATCGGCGCTGCTGTAGCTCACCAAACCCGATTTCGATACGGCGTCATCGAGCTTGGGCGAAAGGGTTGCCGAAAAAGCGATGCGTTCGGGAGACGGCAGCGTTGCGGCGGTGTTCAAAAAGCCCGACGACGCAAGCGCGCTTTCCGTTCGCGCCTTGCTGAAAATGATTCCGTCCTTTGAACCGGTGATTGCCGCGACGGTCGCCATGAGCTCTTTGCCGCAGACGGCCGAATAATCGAATGAAATGCTTCCGTCCGCTCTCGCTTTGACGGTCAATTCGCTGCCGCACGAACACAGCGACAGTACAAGCACTGCGGATACTGCAAAAAATAAACGCTTCATAAAAAACCTGCTTTTGGGATTTCGGCCGCGCGCATCCGGATTCGATCCGTGCCGCCCGATTTTAAAGCGTCCAAAACGCGCCGCAGCCGATGGCAAAAAGAGTACACGCATTTTACGCGGTAATGCAAGAGCCGCGCCGTGCGGAATGCGGCGCTCATGCAATGCGCGGAAAATGCGTATTTCCCTGAACGTCCCCGTCAGGGGGCGCAAAAGCGATGCATCTTTCCCTTGACTTTTTTAGAGGGCTTTTGTATATTCTCACGCAATCGCGGGGATGGCGGAACTGGTAGACGCGCAAGGTTGAGGTCCTTGTGGTGAAAGCTGTGCAGGTTCAAGTCCTGTTCTCCGCAAAAAGGCTGCTGGATACTCCGGCAGCCTTTTTAATTTATCGTGATATTTTCGGGGGATAGTATGGCGGACATAAAGAATGATTTTCGGGCGGTTGCGGCGGCGGCGCTCAACGAATTACTGAAGGCAAAGGGGGCGGATGCGACGGTTGCCCCCGATGCGCTGACCGTTCAAACGCCGCCGGATCCGGCGATGGGCGATTTCGGCATTCCGCTGTTTGCATTTGCAAAGGCGCTGCGCCTTCCGCCGCCGGTTATCGCGACGGAAACGGCGGCAATCATCGCGGGCCGGACGCATTTGGCCGATTGCGCCGTCGCTGCCGTCGGGGAATTTCTTGCCGTCGGCCCGTATCTGAACGTAAAACTGAATAAGGCCGACGCATCCCGCTCCATTCTTACGCGCATTGCCGAGCAGGATACGCAGTACGGCGCGCTCAATGAAAGGGGAGAAACGCATTTGGCCGGCCGCAAGGTGATGGTCGAGTTTTCAAGTCCGAATACCAATAAACCCTTGCATTTGGGGCATTTACGGAACAACGCGCTCGGCGAAAGCGTCAGCCGGATTCTGAAAAAGGCGGGTGCGGACGTTTTTAAAGTCGATTTGATAAATAACCGCGGGATTCATATCTGCAAGTCGATGCTTGCCTATCGGCTCTTTCATGAACGCTCGGAGGAGACGCCGGAAAAACTCGGCATCAAGGGCGACCATTTTGTCGGGCAGTGCTATGTGGAATTCGACAAATACGCGAAGGAACATCCGGAAGCGCTGGAAGCCGCAGAGGACATGCTCATCAAGTGGGAAGCCGGAGATGAGGCGGTGCGCGCGCTGTGGGAGCGCATGAACGGCTGGACGATTGACGGCATTAAACAAACGTATGCGCGGACGGGGATTGCATTCGACAAATTCTATCTTGAAAGCGATACCTATTTAAAAGGAAAGAAAGAGATTCAAAAGGGATTGGACGCCGGTATTTTCTTTCAGGCCGAAGACGGTTCGGTGCGTATCGACGTGACGGAAGCGGTCGGGCCGGGCAAAGACGGGGAAGCGCAGGAGAAGGTGCTGCTGCGAAAGGACGGGACTTCCGTTTACATCACGCAGGACATCGGAACGGCAATCAGCCGCCATGCGGATTGGCCATTCAACCAGATGGTGTACGTGGTGGCAAGCGAGCAGAACTATCATTTTAAGATTCTCTTTTACATTCTCAAAAAATTGGGATTCGATTGGACGGACAAACTCTTCCATTTAAGTTACGGATTGGTCAACCTGCCGAGCGGTCGCATGAAAAGCCGGGAAGGAACGATTGTCGATGCGGATGATTTGATTGACGGCCTGCACGCAGCCGCGCTGGATGAAATAAAAGCGAAAAATCGGGAAGGGGAATTGCAGCATCCCGATGAGGTCGCCGAAAAGGTCGCACTTGCTGCGCTCAACTATTATTTGCTGCAAGTTACGCCTTCAAAAGATATGCTCTTTAATCCGGAAGAATCGCTGTCGTTTACCGGAAACACCGGGCCGTATCTGCAATACATGGGCGCGCGCATCACGTCGATTTTGGCAAAGGCCGAAGAGGGCGGTATGCGTCCGGCAGATGAGGCTTCGGCCGCCGCTCTGCTTACGGCTCCCGAAGAGTGGGAGCTTATCAAAACGCTCGGCGCCTTTCCCGATGCGCTGGCAACCGCCGCAGAACATTTGGATCCGAGCGTCATTGCGCTGTACCTGTACGATGCCGCACGGATTTTCGGCAAATTCTACCAGCAATGCCCCATCCTTACGGCACAATCGCCTGAGCTCGCCCGAGCACGCCTCACCCTTGCACGCTGCACGCTCACCGTCATCAAAAACGCGATGGAACTCGTGCTGATTCCCTACTTGCCGGAAATGTAGAAAGCCGACGGGAGGGAAGGGGACGCGCAGTCCTTTGTGTTGCGGACTGCATACCCCTGCCGACGTTGCGGCTAGGGGGCACGGAATGTGAATGTAGCTGCGGTGGCTTGTGGGAGGCTGCGTCGTGAGACGACCAGTGTTGGGAGAGGGGGAAAACAATGCCGAAGTTATGTTTATCTGGCGCAGATGCTGCCGGTAAGTCATTCTTCTCGCTGGAGTGCGAATAGAGTTGCGGGGGCTGTGTTTTGAGACGACCGGTGCAGGGGAACGGGACGAGTGGGCCTTTGTGTTGCGGACTGCATACCCCTGCCGACGTTGCGGCTGAGGGGCATCTCCCGTGCCGGAGTGTGAATGCAGTTGCGGCAGCTTGCGGGACGCTGCATCGTGAGATGACTTGCGTTGGGGGAGGGGAGCACTCCTTTGTGTTGCGGGGACACTCGCGGAATGCAATCATCGATGCGGCAATTGTAACTGTTGGCCGCTGTTAGTATCCGAAAAATCATCCTTCACGCACGTCGGAATGCGAATGTAGTTGCGGTGGCTTGTGGGGCGTTGTGTTTTGAGACGACCAGCACAGGAGAGCGGGGAGGCACTCTTTTGTGCGGTGGACGGCATCTGCCTGCCAACGTTGCGGCTGAGGGGATCTCTCGTGCCAGAGTGTGAATGCAGTTGTGGCAGCTTGTGGGGCGTTGCGTCGTGAGACGACCAGTGTAGGGGACGGGGAGACCGCCGTCGAGGTTATGTCTGTCCGCCGCAGATGCTGCCGACAAGTTATTCTTCGCGCTGGAAAGTGAATGGTGTTGTGGCGACTTGCGGGGCGTTGTGCCGTGAGACGACTTGTGTTAGGGGGACACTTGCGGAATGGAATCCTCGATGTGGCAATTGTAACTGTTGGCCGCTGTTAGTACCCGAAAAATCATCCTTCACGTCGGAATGCGAATGTAGTTGTGGGGGCTTACGGGGCTGCGTCTTGGACGACAAGTGTTGGGGAGCGGGAAAACCGCCGCCGAAGTTATGTCTATCCGCTGCAGATGCTACCAGCAAGCTATTCTTCGCGCCGGAAAGTGAATGAAGTTGCGTTGGATTGTGGGTGTTGCACTCGTAAGCCGACCATCGTTGGGCATACGGAAATCAATTTTTGAAAAAGACATTAATATGTCACAATTACTGTGGCTATTATCCAGAAAAAATTATCTTTTCCAATCCTTAAGCTATAAAAGTATAAAAATCTTGATTTATAAACGGATAAGAACATTGATATAAACTGAAAATTGATTTCCGTGTAGGAGAAATGATACGCTTTTTTACTATTTTCTCGGTGTTTTCGGCTTTGAAATCCGTGAAAAAGGCAAAATTGATTTCTGTGGTTGAGGCATTTGCGCGGAATGGAAGCTGCTGTGCGGCAATCGTGTTCTCCAGTTTGCTCCATCTGCACGCTCACAGGTATCAAAAACACGCTGGAACTCGTGCTGATTCCCTACTTGCCGGAAATGTAGAGATCCTACGGGCGGGAAACCACTCCTTTGTGCGGCGGATTGCATCCCCCCTGCCGACGTTACCACTGAGTAGGCATTTCTTGCAGCGGAGTGCGAATGCACTTGCGGCGGATTGCAGGGTGTTGCGCATTGAGACGACAAACGTTGGGGCAAGTGTGTCTGCCGACTGTTGTTGCCCGAAAAATCATTCTTCGCTTTGGAAAGGGAATGCAGGTGCGGCTGTTTGTGGGACGCTGTGCTTTGGGGCGAGCTGCGAGCGTAAGACGATCTGAGTTGGGGGAGGGAGAAAACGCCGCCGAAGTTATGTCTGTCCGCTGCAGATGCTACCGGCAAGTCATTCTTCGTGCTGGAGTGTAAGTGTAGTTGTGGCGGCTTGCGGGAGGCTGTGTTCTTGAGAAGACGACTTACGTAAGGAGGTGTGCAAGGAAGGGAAGCTGTTGTGCGCTAATCGTAACTGCTGGCTGTTGTTGCCCGAAAGATTATTCTCAGCTCTGGAAAACAAAGGCAGTTGCGGCCGCTTGTGGAGTGTTGCGCCTTAATCCAACCAGCGTTGAGGCGTGTGCACGGAATGGAATCCTCGGTGTGGTAATCGTATCTGCCCCTTGCGCCTGTCTGCCGCAGATGCTACCCTGTCGGCAAGGCATTTTTCGCGCTGAAAAATGAATGCAGTTGCAGGGGCTCGTTGTGAAACGACCGGTGCAGAGTAATGAGAATAGCGCTCCTTTGTGCGCGACGGACGGCATACTCCTCTGCCGACGTTGCCGCTGAGGAACCATCCTCCACGCCAGAAAGCGAATGCAGCTGCGGTCGTTTGTTTGTGTGTGTGTGTGTGGGGGGGTGGGGGGGGGTAAGTCAACCATCGTTGAGGCACACGGAAATCAATTTTTAAAAAATAATACTGTGATCTAATGATTTCCATGATGTTTTTAGGAGAAGTGATACGCTTTTTTACTATTTTCCGGTGTTTTCGGCTTTAAAATCGGTGAAAAAAGCAAAATTGATTTCTGTGGTTGAGGCATTTGCGCGGAATGGAAGCTGCTGTGCGGCAATTGAACCGTTATCCTAAAAGTGCAGGCCCAAACCCTGAAAGAGATAACCGAAGAGAATATATGACTAAATACAGTACAGAATTTAAAAAACAGGCACTGCTCTTGTTAGATAAGATAGGAGTGAAAAAGGCAGCCGGACAGCTGGAGAAGGCAAAAGATGAGTGGATAGCATCGGACAAAACACCGTTGAACTCGTGAGAACTTTCCATGCAGCAAAAAATACAGGAGCTGAAAAAAACAAAGTAAATCCTTAGGGACGCCTTCAGCTTTTTCGTAGTAGACTGGAAGAAGTAAGTACGCAGGGATTACTTGATTACATTTTGGAAAACCCAAAGGAGAAAATGGGGGCACTTCCGAGGATGTGTAGAACCCTAAAAGTGGTGAAGCGGGCTTTTACAAGTGGAACCGTAACAAAATAAAAGCGGAACTTTTTTTGATCGAAACACACAAGATTCTTTCACTGGATCCTGAAAACGATGGGCTGCGAGAATCTGATTGGCGTTTGAGCAGTGAAGCATAAAAGTTTCGTACTTTACGGTAATAAGAGCGATGGGAGGGGAAATCTGCTACATAGGAGCCGACGAAGCCCTGCTAGTCTTATAAAAGTCGACAGAAAGTGCGAAAGCTTGAAAAGCTTTTGAAATGGGACTTTACTTCAGATGCACCTAACAAGAACCGACGATCTATATAACGCTAACTTCCGTGTAAAGATGGGAAACTGTACATTGCACCGATAATGGACTGCGTTGCAGAAGAAATAATTGCAGTTGCGATAGGTGGCAACATGAAAAAAAGGGCTTTGTGTATGGCTTCGAAAGGAGGCCTACGAACAAAGGAAGTCGGGCGATGGGCTCATACATTACAGTGATGCAGGCTCTCAATACCCGAATGGGGCGTACAGAAGCGAGTTGGCTTGCCGTTATGTAATTCAATTCAAAGCATGAGCGGCGTAGGAAAGTGAAAATGTTATAGGCATCTTTAAAAACCTTGTTGGATTTTAGAGATGCTTGACGATTTTTCATAAGTTTTTATATATCAATGATTTATGAAAGGAATAGCAAGTTAAAATCAGGGAAAACCTCTAAAAACTTGTTTAATGTCTAGTACTATAATACAAGTATGAGAAAGCAATATCCCAGCGACATAACGCGCGAACAATTTGAGCAAATCCGCCCGTTATTAGAAAGCGGACGGAAAAAGACCGCGCCGAGAAAAGTAAAGTTATATGAAGTATTTTGTGCCATACTATATCTGCTCAAAAGCGGCTGCCAATGGCGCATGCTGCCGGAAGTTTTTCCCAAATGGACTACCGTTTACTACTATTTTAGCCTGTGGAATAAGGTAGAAGATGGGCAGCAGAGCCGTTTGCACCAGTGCTTAAAAAAATTAATTGGCGAGGCTCGTACAAAACAGGGGCGGAAATCCTGCAAGAGCAGTTTGCTTATAGTCGATGCGCAGAGTGTTAGAAATACCGACAGCGCCGAAGGCAAAGGCTATGATGCAGGCAAAAAAATATCAGGGATAAAGTGGCATATTGCAGTCGATACGCAAGGTTGTTCGCATGCGCTTGCCATAACAGCAGCCAATGTTACCGACAGAAAGGGCGCCTTGCTCGCTTTTGAGCAAAATAAAGAAGAATTGACAGAAGTAAAAAGCATTTTGTGTGATGGAGGATATAGCGGAAAGCCGTTTGCCGATGATGTCAAGGCAGTTTTAGGCGAAGACGTAGCGGTACAAGTAGTTAAACGCAATGAATTACATACATTCGCAGTAATTCCCAAACGCTGGATAGGGGAACGAAGCTTTGCCTGGCTCGAAAAGCAGCACAGGCTTTGGAAAAACTGCGAGAGAAAGTATAATACCGCATTGCAATTTATGATACTGAGTTTTGTAACTATTTTACTGAGGAGACTATAAACAGGTTCTAAGTAGATAAAATTGTATTTTTTTGATTATAGGCGTGCCGGTTTTGTGCGTACCGCTCAAAACCGTCGAGCTTTCCGCTTGTAGCTTTTTGCTGTTACTGCATTCTTATAAGCAGTGTTATTCCGCTTACGCTTCATAAACTGCTAATGCTCGTACTGACAGCAAAAAGGCTATCGCTGCAATCTCTCACGCTATCCAAGAATTGACATCCGTATCAATTCTTAGACGCAAGCTTTTTACGGAACAAAAAACATCGCTGCGGCATGAAACTAGCGACATCCATGAGCCCCTTCCACTATGGCGTTATTTTAACTTCTTTTGCTTTCATGCCGAGCCCGGGATAGCATCCATGGAAATCAATTTTCAGTTTATATCTATTTCTTATCCGTTCATAAATCAAGATTTTTATACTTTAATTGATTTCCGTGGATACGATCTCTCTTCTCTTGTGAATTTCTCGTTTTCGTGGTATAATCAATATTATCTCAATTTTACTGCTAAATATAGGCAATTAGACAATATTTACATTTACAGTAAATCTGTATAAAAACGTAAATATTGCAGATGAAAAAAAAGCATTTCTGTTTTGAGAAGGAAAAATTTATGCATACAAAACCGGCAGGGATAACCGTAGCAGCTATTGTTTTTTCCATTTTTCTATCAGGCTGTTGTGTTAAAGCCGACCAAAATGCTCGATTGCTTTTCGGAGAGTTTTTTCCGGTTCCGCCGGAGATTACAACGATAGACGGAGGAGATCCTTATAAAGGAATCCGCCCCCCGCCGGTTGCTGATATCTATTGGGACAACACTCTTTCGCAGATAGGATATGTTCAAAACAAAAACCTGCAAATTAAAGCATCGGAGGAATTTACTCACTTTTACAGAGCAATTGCAAGCCAGTCGGTCGGTGCAAATTATCGGCCACAGTATCATATTTTACGTCCGAATAGTCGGAGGTTTCTGGAATGGACAAAAATTAAGGCTGTGGAGGCAGATCCTGAAAACCGCTCTTTCTATGTCGGCTCCGGTACATTTGAAAACAAAGAGCGGGGTCCCTTGACAATGCTTTATGATAATAACCGTATTAATACGCAAAATTTGACTATCGTCATAACAGATTTGGAAGAGCAAGGATTAAATATAACACTTCTTGCCGATTGGATAAGAAATAACTTGCTGAAAATCGATGATTACGCCGCTGCAGTTATTGCAGTAAAATTGCCTTTTCACGGAAAAAATTATCGGCCGGATACTCAAAATTTAAATAGTATGGTAGAAACGACCTATCATGGACGTAAACCATTCTATGCAATAATTTCCGGTCCGCGGGAATCGGTCAAACTGTTTATCGGGCGTTTTTCGGAACAGGCAAAAAATTTCTCTATCAAATGGCAGCTCATGACGACAACCCAAAAAGGGCAGCGTCCTCCTTTGGATATTTTTAAAAATATAGTCATACCTGCAAGCGCCGGTAGACAGGAAATAAATAAGTTCATCAAAAGTAAAAAACATATACAAGATACAATCATACCGCAACAACAGTCGAAGCGAAGTATCGATGTACAAGACCGAATTTGGAACTTACAAGAAAGAACAAAGGGAATGATAAACCATCTCGGTCTGGTGACAACAGACGGACTGAAACAAATAGATACACAGCTCGGAGCCCGTATCTTTGAATATAAACCGGCAATACCCTGCAAAAAAAAGGATAATTGGCTGTGGCGGTTAAATATACATTTTACTATGCCGGAGGGGTGTGCCATTGAATCACTGGAAACTCACATCAAAAACTATCGCTACCTTATAAAACTAAATTCTTCCGACGATGAGGTATTGCCCAAGTGGGAAGCCAATGAGATGTGTATAGATAATGACTTGGAAGCGGTGCAGCCAGTATTGCTGCCCGATTTAAAAACCGTACAAATTGCCGTATTACCCGGTAACGAAGATAAATTGCTAACATCGCCCGTTATATGCTTTGATGTCATTGTGCGGATTAAGGAAAAAATAGAAATACCGGCGTGGACTGCCGATTTTGATGCTGCCGATTATAAAAATCCTAAAGAATATCAAGACAGAACATTGAATTTCGGTAATTTTATTAAAAACTTGCTGAAAGGAGAAGCTATTGAGGCAATTGCATATAGTAATGATGAACTTATGAGAATGCCCGTAGTGCTGTTCAATATGCCCTCGCGTATGAAAAAAAGCAAAACCACCCATTAGGAGAAAAATATGAAGGTAAAGAAGCATTATGTACATTGTGCAATAGCGATTGCCGCGTATAGTGCGGTAGCCTGCGCCGTACTGCTGTATGCATGGTTAGGTGTGGGAATAATTTATCCCGGAGCGGAAATAGAAGAAGAATTCGATATGGCAGTATTCATTTGGAGCATCATCGCCTTAGTCCTTATCTCGTGCGGTTTTTATCTGTTTTTCTTCTTCCGGCAGCGGACAATTGCCAATAAAGAATGCTATGTACATTATTTAAGTTTGAAGGTGCGGATACTCTACGGAGGAATTTCCGTACTCATTACGATAGTAATACTTATTATATGCTGCTTTCTTTTGCCGGCCTCTACTGAATACGGTACACTGCTACTTCAATATATTGACGGTTATGCATTAATTATTCCGTTAATTCTTTTTACCGGTATACATATACCTATTTTTATCGGGTGTAAGCCGCGCCCTTAAAACCTACGGTGAGGTGTAAAAATGTCTGAATATACATTATTTGTTTGTCTTGGCGGAACAGGTACGCAGGTCGGTACCGCTATCGGAAATCTCTATCCTTTACTCCGTTCCTCCGGTATTGCCGGTGAAAGTTCCGTCTATAATATGTTTATTATGGATAAGGATACAAAAGGAAACCATGAATATTGTGTTGATGCTGCCCAGCGGTACCAGTCATTTTATAACACATTGCCGTTTGCAACCTTAGCGCCTTATACACTGACAAGCGGTTTGTACCATGAATTACAAAAAAAGGCAAATAAATCTGATACCGATTATACCGTTATCGATCTTATCGGAAGCGATGATCCAATAAAAGCTTTAGCGGGTATGTGTTGGAAAGAGGAAAAATATACGGAATCCCTCCGTTACGGCAATAATAGAGATCCGTCGAGAGGAAGTCTTGATGCGCATGTGTGTTTAAACTATTTTGAAGAATCGTCATTGTTTGGTTCATTAAAAGACTTGATAAACGGAGATTCGGTAAACAGCATCAGGCTTGTTATTATCGGCGGCGCAACGGGAGGTATGGGCTCATCGCTTATTGTTCCGCTTGTACGGAAGATAAAATCCTACCGCAACAGCGATGACAGTACGCTTAAAAATTTGGGGAAAATACGGATAGATTTAGTAATACTGGGGCCTTACTTTAAAGTTCCCACTAATCCCGATAACCTTAATAAGGTAAATGATATAGGGGTTACCAACGATTCATACTACCGTGTCAGAGATCAATTACAGGAGCTTGAAGAGAAACTTGTGAGCGAATACGGCGATGATCAGTGGCGGGTATACTATGTTGCCTGTCAAGGCTTTGATGATATATGCGGTTCTTTCAATAAAAACGGCGCTGAAAAACGGAAGGCGCATTTGGTTGAACTGCTTGCGGCAGGGGCGGCATTGCAATTACAGTCAAAAGGCGCAGGTTTTTATCAAACCAGTATCCCTACCGACGAAGAAGGCAGTCTTAAAATAGGCTGGGAAGAAATGCCCCTCGGTATCGGTGCCGGCGCCAAAGCGAAAAATTCCGCGAGGAACCTTATGCGGCTGATCAGTGTTATGGCCTGCCAAGTCTATCCGCGCTTTTGTCAAGATACTCCTCTATTACAAAAAGATGTCTATGTAACAACATATATAAAAAAACCGAAAGACAATAAGAAAAAAACAGACGCACTATCGGTGTTAATAAAAGCGTGGCTCGGACAGCTGATACCGTATTTTGAATTTTGGAACGACATTCAACTGTATTCAAAACTCGGAGGCAATAACAGTATCTCCATTGAGTTCTTCGATAGGGATGCTATGAATACGTTATCCGATATTTTAGCGAATGTCATTAATAATCCCGCTGTTGCATGGAGGAGCGACGGTACGCCGGTCAATAAAATGCCCTTATGCAAAGATACGTGGATGAATTATCTTTCCGGTATCAGTCCCAATAGAGGAAAATTAGCGGACGCAACCGCCTCTGACGATCAACCGGAAAAGTTGTTTTCATTGATGATAGAGGATTTGTATCAAGTTCTCAGCACAAAAAAGGAGGATTAAATGCGGTATACGTTTACATCTCATAAAAAATATAACGACGGCGGCGCTCATGAGCCGTTTGATATGTTTAAGGGAACCGCCGCAGCCGGCTTGGATGACTGCCATAAAGAGACCGAAGCATTTACAAAAGAACAAGAACATTTAATTACTGAAAATACCCGCTCCAATCCTGCCGACCGCGTAAAACGGATTCGGGAAGGTCTTGCTTGGAGCCGCTTGGCAGATACCCAAGCGGTTATCCGCTCATCAAGAATATATAAACAAAGCGCTGTTCTGTTTCTTCATTGTGTACTGTCCTCCGTATACGGGGAGCCTGTTACATTGGAAATCCATACCTTTGACGGTTTAAATACGGAAGCAAAATACCCGGGACGCGGATATTTTTTAAAAGAAATGCAGAATGCCCTCTATGGGGAGGAACAAGAAAGGTTCGGAATGGAGATAGATAGACAAAAAATCATCTATCTTTATCAGGGCAAAAAGATGATAGGACTCATGTCTGCGAACGGACCCATACCGGCAATAAACTATGAACCTCCTGTTCCGTTTAACACGCTGCCTATCGATGATACGGAGGGCACTGCAACTATCACTGAAGCGCTGGAAGACCAAGATAAGCAGATCGTGCAATACTGGCTTAGAGAAAATCATGAGCTTGTAAAGGCTTGTGACCTGTTCCGGGATATAAGCCGCGACTTGAAAAACATGGGGATAGAGGCAAAAATTGAGCGGACATTAACCATTACGACGGAAGAGGGGGTCCCGAGTTTTCCGTCTTTAAAGGATTATAACGGAGAGCTGCTTGATGACAGCATTACTATCGTGCCTCTTTCCGATGAGAACAGCCGATTAGGCTATAATATGCCAACCCAGAAGATAGAAATAAATAAATTTTTCTACGGTTTTATTCCTCCGTTAAGCCAACAAGCGATCAAATGGACACGGAACGAGGACTATACTGTTGAAATACGCTCTTTTACGGTTCCCGAAACAGGACTGAGCTTCGAAGACAATAAGCTGGGCGCCGTGCAGGTTGACTGCAGAATAGTGATAGACGGCTTAGAAATTACCGCTTCAAAAGTATATAAAAATGAACAGCTGCGTTATGTAAAACAATTTCCCGCTTTTTCAGTATACGGGCCTGTACCGGCATTCGGCTGGATAGCGCAGCGTAATGAAAAACCGGCAATGCCGTATGAATCTCCGCTCATAAACGATACCGTATCACGAATTGACGGGCTTAACGATATTGAATTAGAGGGAATCAACTTTGAACTTATTGAAGACAATTACCTATTGTACTGCGGCGAAATCCCTCAATGGGCGGGAATATGGGGCAATGGGAATTGGCTCGGGGCGCTCCCTCTACGGGCGGATGTAGGGGATAAAATGCAGGATGACTGGAAAAAAGCGCCTGCTTTTGTACATAAAACGCTACCCCCGAGTAAAAAAATTAAGGTCGCCGTTGATATAGGCTCTTCACGGAGTGTCGTCGTCTTTTTGAAAGATCTTGAGAAGGACAATACGATCGAGTACACATTAATCGAAAAGGATCAAGTACTCAGAGTCGATCTAACCTCTATGCTTGGGATGGGAGGCAACACCGATGAATTTACAAATGCATTGTTTCAACCCGAGAAAGAATATCGTGAAATAACGGGAAAAATACCCCTTGCTGTTTTTAAAACTGCAAAGTTTAGTATTGATACCGCTCAAGATACTTCTGTACGCTTATATCGATTGGGAAAATTAGCATTCTTAGATTCAAAACAGCTCGTTTCAACAGGCGAGAGAAAGTACGATTTTAATATTAAATCGCAGATGCGGAAAGGCAATGAAAAAGAACGAGCGATGAAGATATTGGTGCAAGGTCTTTTAACCGTTATCATCGAACGCGCAATACATTTGGGCTGTTGTGATATCGATATACGCACTGCCTATCTGGTGGAACAGTATGGTGAAATGAACACTATATGGAATAATGCTATAGAGGCAATTATATCCCGTATGCCGAAAAAGATAAAGGAGTTGATAAAGATTTCCGTTGAGCTATGTTTACCGGAATCGTTAGCAATTGCAAATAGCATAAGCCATACTGGAACGTTTGAAGCCGAATCCGGCACGGCCTTTGTGGATATCGGAGACTTTTCGACGGATATTGCGTTATTCCAAAATACCCATGAAAACGATACGAAGGTTAAGCTTATAAACAATTTTTCGATCCATTTTGCCGGAGCCGAAATCCTTTTACGGCCGATTTGGGAGTATCTATGCGTATCGAAAAATGTAGAACTTACAGATATTTTTGATATACCGGACAACAACAGTGACAAGACTGTTCCTCCGCTCAATAAAAATAAAATTGATAAAGAACTCGAAAAACAACGAAGCAGCGGAAGAATTGACGTTGGTAAGGACGAGGTAAAAAGCGAGCTTTTATGTTTAATGAGTAAGCTAAAAAAACTCAAAACTGATGAGTTCGGGCAGACAAAAGAGAAGAAATTACAAAACTTATACAATTTGTTTGATCTGGGCTATCTTGCGGAAATACTTATTTTAAAACGGCTTATCAAAGATATACTGGATCTGGATAACGATAACGGCGGAACATTCAACATTCATCTTTTCGGCGGGGGAAGCAGCTACTTTAAGAAACAAAAAGACCATTATAATTGGTCTGATGTGCTTGGGCGTCCGTGCGAAACCTATAATCAAAGTAAGGACGAGAGTATTCTTGCTTTGGGGCTTCTCCGGGGAAAAGGTGAAGAAGAAGTACACCCCAATATATGGGAAACCGCTCAAGCCGAAAAGAAGAGAGCCGCTAAGTATGATGATGATAGACAAGGCGACAAACAATTGCCTAAGATATCGGGTAATGACGAAGAGCTGAAGCAAGGTTATATACAGTTTGTTGCGGAAATCTATAAACTTAAAGGAGAAGGCTGGAGCTTTTGGAGAGATTCGGGGGCAAGATACAAGAACGACATTTTATTTAATGTCAAAGAAACACAGGAAGACGGACATTATGTTCTGGATGATGCCCGTGTATGGAGGGAAAGACGTAATACTGCGAAGGATTTTGCAAAAACCTGTATTAAGGACTGTCCAACGGAAGATACCGAAATATTCAAGGTTTTATTTGCATACAAAATGGCCTATTTATGCATTATGGATTTTTATAGCGGGGAACGCAACCTCAAGGAAGAGGAGAAGAACAGATGAAAAAAACTGTTTTTATTTTGTTGTTTTTTGCAGGGATTGTCTTTCAGATTGCTGCCGACAAACAAGGGATTCCAAATGATACAAAGAATGCAGACCAGTCGCAAAAAGCCGGAGTGCAAGCAGAGGTTTCTGCCGATGATAAGACTCCTGCTGGGAAGGAGACGGATAAAAATATCGGAGGAAACACCTCTCAACCGCAAAAAAACGAATCTGATCAAGCAAAACAAAAGCCTTCTGCCGGTACTCCGCCTGCTCACCCCAAATCTGATGGCGGCATAAATTCTCTAGTCGACCCTCAAACGCCGGTTGATCCTACACCTGATGCGGCGAATATAGAAACAAACGAGCAAACTACTGCACATAATACAGAGAATGATAGCGCTTATTACCTGTTCCCGGCTATAGAAGACAATCATCGGTTGGCAAAAGAGGCAAACGAGCTTTCCCAAAAGGCTCTATCAGAGCTAAAACAATACAGCCGGTATTGGGATGAACAGTATAACCGGATGAGTATTCTTATCATCTGCTTTGTGTTACTGAGTATGCTGGTTATCGTCATTATAGTCTGCATTTTATTTTTTACACAGAGAAAAAAAATTAACGAATTAGAAAAATCGTTCCGTCAGCAAATAAAAGATATACAGTATCAGCAAAGAAACAGCAGAGACAACAAAGCAATTCAGGGAGATGCAGTTGAGCATCGGTCGAATGATAGGGGAACGCAAGACCTGCTTTCTCAAGCGGCTGTAAAAACCGACATCGGGAAAAAGCAGACCTCTATAGGACAAAACCCAAAGACGGAAACAGTAAGACCTAAAAGCACCGGTTACACTGAACAGTCTAATGATATGCGGTCGGCGCTATACTTTTCGGAAGCGGAACGGGAAAAATGGTTTTCTTCATCTCCCACTTATTCTTGCTTGAATGTGCCTGATCATATACGGAATGGGGCTTATCGCGGAGAGGCAATATCGTCAACAGAGATAGCGCTTACGCAATCCGGCAATTTGAATAACGCCTTGTTCATTTTATTAGATGATAAATATCTCTATCTTAATTTTTGGTTATACAATACAGAAAGGGAATTACCTGCAAACGACGATGGACGTATTGTAAAGCTCGTATATGACTTTGATCAGCCGCTTCCTCGTTATGTAAAAGGCTGCCGACCGGCTGTCGTGAGAAAGACGAACAACGGTTATACAATACAGCAAAAAGGCAAAATATGGCTCGCATAAAAACGAGGCGGTAATGAACATACAACGGAAGACCGGTTTATTGCTTTTACTGTTGATATGCACTGTCTCGTTTTCTTGCGCCCAATCAAAAGAACATTACATTTTGTCCTATGAGCGGTATATACGGAGCGTGGAGAAAAACCGGTATCATTACACTGAAAAAGATTGGGTAAAAGCGGACAGAAAAATTATGCACTTTCATATTGCCTTAAAGCGCTATGAAAAAAAATTGTCTGCGGAAGAAAAACAGAGAATATATAAGGCCTGTAGTATTTACCGTTCCTACCGTCCAAACATCGCCTATCCGCTGACCGAAAAGAATATCATAGAACCTGAACATACACCGGAATCTGACAAAACACCGAAAACCGAACGGATAATAGGGCCGCCGGATATACCTGCCGATATGCTGAATACAAGGATTGAAGAATTAAAACGGATAACCGAACAGCAAGCGCAAATTGCAGCACAGTTAGAACAGCTGCGCAGGCAAATCATAGAAGAGGCGCCGCAACATACCCCAGCCACCGACAGCCAACACACAACCGAGCAAGAGCGTTTAATCGATAAAATGCAAAATGATTTATTGATGGATATGCTTAAAACGAAAAAACAAGGCTGGCGTGATATTTCCGGCAAGGTAAAAGTATTAGTGGTTCCGGTACACTTTAAAGGATACACATTCCGCATGAATCATAATCATCTTACGAACATTATACAAAAAGCGGTAGCGATTATCCTTTCGCAAGCAAGAAAATACAATCAGGATTTATCGATTGATTGGACATTTATCGCAAATTCCGACAGCTCATACTGTTCCCTCGAAAGTTCCACCGAGGCCGTTGATAATTACAAACACTACAAAAAATATGCCGCCAACTATGATCACCTTGCTGTTGTCTATGCGGTCGATAAGACCGGCCGCTCTTTTTGCAGCTATAGAGGAACCTTGGGAAAAAGCACTGCCAATGCCGTTATATGGTTTAAAGACTATGATGAACATAGGGCCGGTACCTTAGCGCATGAACTGTTTCATACATTCGGCGCCGATGATTTGTATTATGAAGAAGGGATTGTTCCAAAGGAAGTGGAAGAAAATTTTAAAACCCTACTGGGTAATTCCATTATGATTACATCGCAAGATTCTGCGGAATTAGACCCTATTAACGCATGGCTGATAGGGTGGAACAAAAAACCGGAACCCTGGTACGCATGGTTTGTTGATAGACGGCACCCGATTGACACAGGTGATTTGGAATAGAGCCGTTGTAAAATAGAGACAGGTATTGATAGGAGAAAGCTACAATGCAGCAGTCAAAGATAGAACATATATCGGAACAAGAAGCAAAAGAGCAGCTGGAAAAGCAAGCCGGCCTTACATTTGAATATGCGCACGCACAGTATAACAAAAACCTTAGACAGTGGTCGTTTGCCGTTAAAAATAAAGCCGGCGCCGTCGTGTTTTCTGCCGTTTCGTTTAAAGACTTTGCGCCGTATAGAGCCCTTGCGCGGCACCTCAACACCTCTTTTGAAGAGGTACTCGACCGATATGTCTTTGTTTACGGCGCACAGCACGAGTGCGGACAAGGTCAAGACGATGAGCGGTATTGTCTAATCGATAAGGGCTGGCTCAAGGTATCGGACATAGAAGAAGCCTTTGTAAAAAAGTTCGGACAATACCGTAAAGACTATGAAATGCATGATGAGCTGTGGGTATTGACGATAGACGGAAGCGAATGCAGCAGCTCTACGTACAAAAAGCATCCGAAACAGGGTTGGGCACCGAGGTCGGAACGGGCAGTATTGGTGCTTGAGGAGCTTGAATCGAAGGTGTTGCAGCTGTCATTAACCGCTTTTTTAACACCGGCAGAACAGCCCCTAAGTACAAGCGATAAAAAAACGCCGCCGGAGCAATCACATGCGACGCCGCATTCGCAAAAACCGGCAGAACCGATAAAACCGGCAACACCTGTTGTTTCGGATACCGATACCGGGAAACCGAAAAAACAGAATGAGCCTAGTAGGGCGGCAGAATCTGCCGGTTCGAATACCGGAAAACAGAAAAAGCAGAATGAACACGAAGGGTCTGCAAAACCTGAACACGGGAAGAGTAGAACAACCTTCACGCCGTCTGAACTCGAAGCTATCCGTGCTGGTACGCTTGAAGTCGAAGTTAAACTTCCCAATGGCATCACCGTTGACGAACAAGATGATGCGGATGGTCTGTATAATACTGCAAGAAATTATCGTTATGGCTTAGGCGGCCTAAAAAAAGACGAAGCGACTGCCTTAGAATGGTACCGCAAAGCTGCCGATAAAGGCCACGCCGATGCTATGAATATGATCGGCCGGTATTATGCTGAAGGCTGGGGCAACCTTAAAAAAGATGAAGCGACTGCCTTAGAATGGTACCGTAAAGCTGCTGATAAGGGCAATATCTATGCTCTGTGTAATATTGCCGTATACTATCAGAATGGCTTAGGAGGGCTTAAAGCAGACAAAGCAACTGCTCTTGAATGGTACCGCAAAGCTGCCGATAAAGGTCACGCCGATGCTATGTACGAAATAGGTATGTATTACAGCAAAGGGTTAGGAGGGCTTAAAAAAAATGAAGCAACAGCCATAGAATGGTTCCGTAAGGCCGCCGCTCAAGGCAATAGCGCCGCTAAAAATATAATAAACCAGTATGATAATAAAGGCAGAACACTACTACTGGCAATACGCTTACAGGAGATGCGCGAGTTCCTCTCTGCCGGTAAAGAAGCAATCAATTTTCCTCTTATACGATTAGCGCTGTTGGCAAGTTTGATCTGGTGGATTATGGTGCTATGGATTTCTCCTATCGAGGACAGGAATAAAGCTTTTAATTACCTTAATAACGGTGATAAAGTAACCGCACTTGTATGGTTCAGAAAAGCGGCTGCTAAGAGCGATGCCGATGCTATGAATATGATAGGCCGGTATTATGCTGAAGGCTGGGGCGGACTTAAAAAAGATGAAGTAACCGCGCTTGAATGGTATCGCAAAGCCGCTGATGCGGGTGCTATGAATATGATAGGCAGGTATTATGATGAAGGTTGGGGCGGACTTAAAAAAGATGAAGCGACTGCCTTAGAATGGTACCGTAAAGCCGCTGATAAGGGCAATGCCTCTGCTCTGTATAATATTGCCGGATATTATGAAGATGGTTCGGGCGGACTTAAAAAAGACAAAGCGATCGCTCTAGAATGGTATCGCAAAGCTGCTGATAAAGGCCGCGCCGATGCTATGAATATGATAGGCCGGTATTATGATGAAGGTTGGGGCGGACTTAAAAAAGATGAAGCGACTGCCTTAGAATGGTACCGTAAAGCCGCTGATAAGGGCAATGCCTCTGCTCTGTATAATATTGCCGGATATTATGAAGATGGTTCGGGCGGACTTAAAAAAGACAAAGCGATCGCTCTAGAATGGTATCGCAAAGCTGCTGATAAAGGCCGCGCCGATGCTATGAATATGATAGGCCGGTATTATGATGAAGGTTGGGGCGGACTTAAAAAAGATGAAGCGACTGCCTTAGAATGGTACCGTAAAGCCGCTGATAAGGGCAATGCCTCTGCTCTGTATAATATTGCCGGATACTATCAGAATGGCTTAGGAGGTCTTAAAGCAGATAAAGCAACAGCGCTTGAATGGTACCGTAAGGCTGCAGATGCTATAAGCGAAATAACCGAATACGACAAGCAAGGAGAAGCCTCAGCCACTACTCTTGAATGTGTCCCTAAAACTGCCAACCAAAATGACGCTAATACAGCGGAAATGGTAAAACAGTTGGAAAAACCAATCCAAACAGATGTCAAAACAGACAATCGTAAAAAAGCATCCGTATATTTTAAGAAGATATTCCGTTTTGATAGGTATGTGGACATCCATTATATTATTTATATGGTCTGTCTGGTAAGTGGCTTCATTAGTTTATTTTTTAATTCGGATACAAGGAAAAGACCGTTTTTCATACTATCAGCTGTTTCTATGACCGCATCCGGTTTATCTATTTTGTACTCTGCGCTCGTGTTCTGCGCAATGTATATTTAGGGGGGTAAAGGGAATGCAGCAGTCAAAGATAGAACATATATCGGAACAAGAGGCAAAAGAACAACTGGAAAAGCAAACCGGCCTTACATTTGAATATGCCCATGCATACTATAACAAAAATCTTAAACAATGGTCGTTCGCCGTTAAAAATAAAGCCGACGCCGTCGTGTTTTCTGCCGTTTCGTTTAAAGACTTTGCGCCGTATAGAGCCCTTGCGCGGCACCTCAACACCTCTTTTGAAGAGGTACTCGACCGATATGTCTTTGTTTACGGCGCACAGCACGAGTGCGGACAAGGTCAAGACGATGAGCGGTATTGTCTAATCGATAAGGGCTGGCTCAAGGTATCGGACATAGAAGAAGCCTTTGTAAAAAAGTTCGGACAATACCGTAAAGACTATGAAATGCATGATGAGCTGTGGGTATTGACGATAGATGGAAGCGAATGCAGCAGTTCTACGTACAAAAAGCATCCGAAACCGGGCTGGCCGCCAAGGGCGGAACGGGCAGCGTTCGCGCTTGAAGAACTTGAATCACAGGCGTTGCAGTTGGCATTAACCGCTTTTCTAACACCGGCAGAACAGCCTCTAAGTACAAGCGATAAAGAAACGCCGCCGGAACAACCACAGACGGCTCTTCATTCACAAAAACCGGTACAACCGACAGAACCTGCTGTTTCAAATACCGATACTGGGAAACCGAAAAAACCGGCAAAACCGGATAGTTCGGGCACGGACACCGGAAAACCGAAAAAGCAGAATGAACACAAAGGGCCTGCACAAGATGAATCTGAAAAGAGGGGTTGTACAGTTACCGAACAAGATGATGCGGATGATCTGTATAATACTGCAAGAAATTATCGTTATGGCTTAGGCGGCCTAAAAAAAGACGAAGCGACTGCCTTAGAATGGTACCGCAAAGCTGCCGATAAAGGCCACGCCGATGCTATGAATATGATCGGCCGGTATTATCATGAAGGTTGGGGATGGCTTGAGCAAGATAAAGCAGCCGCACTTGAATGGTTCCAGAAAGCTGCTAATAAGGGCAATGCGGCTGCGCTGTATAATATTGCCGGATACTATCAGAATGGCTTAGGCGGCCTTAAAGCAGACAAAGTGACTGCCCTAAAATGGCACCAAAAAGCTGCTGATAAAGGTCACGCCGATGCTATGTGTATGATCGGCCGGTATTATGATGAAGGTTGGGGCGGTCTTAAAAAAGATGAAGCGACTGCGCTTGAATGGTACCGTAAAGCCGCTGATAAGGGCAATGCCTCTGCTCTGTATAATATTGCTGTAAACTATCAGAATGGCTTAGGCGGTCTTAAAAAAGACGAAGCGACTGCCTTAGAATGGTACCGTAAAGCTGCCGATAAAGGCCACGCCGATGCTATGAATATGATCGGCCGGTATTATGCTGAAGGCTGGGGCAACCTTAAAAAAGATGAAGCGACTGCCTTAGAATGGCACCGTAAAGCTGCTGATAAGGGCAATGACTCTGCTTTGTATAATATTGCCGTATACTATCAGAATGGCTTAGGAGGTCTTAAAAAAGACAAAGCAACTGCTCTAGAATGGTATCGCAAAGCTGCTGATAAAGGCGACGCCGATGCTATGTACGAAATAGGTACATATTATAGCAAAGGGGTAGGAGGACTAAAAAAAGATGAAACAACGGCCATAGAATGGTTCCGTAAGGCCGCCGATGCGGGCAATGCAGATGCTCTGAAAATAATAAACCGGTATGATAATAAAGGCGGAACAGTACTCATGGCGGTACGCTTACGGGAGATACGCGAGTTCCTTGAAATGTTCGATTTCCCTCGACGATTAGGACTGTTGGCACTCTTGATCTACTTTATTACGCTTTTATATCCTCTTCTTATTATTAATGATACGGTGAAAGCTTTTAAGTACTATGATAAAGGTGATAAAGTAACTGCACTTACATGGTATCGTAAGGCTGCCGATAAAGGCAATGCCGCTGCTATGAATATGATGGGGCGGTATTATCATGAAGGTTGGGGTGGGCTTGAACAAGATAAAGCCGCAGCTTTAGAATGGTATCGTAAGGCTGCCGATAAAGGCAATGCCGCTGCTATGAATATGATGGGGCGGTATTATCATGAAGGTTGGGGAGGCCTTAAAAAAGACGAAGCAGCTGCGCTTGAATGGTACCGTAAAGCTGCCGATAAAGGTTACGCCGCTGCTATGACTATGGTGGGGCTGTATTATGATGTAGGTGGGGGAGGGCTTGAACAAGATAAAACAGTCGCGCTTGAATGGTATCGTAAGGCTGCCGATAAAGACTACGCCGCTGCTATGAATATGATAGGGCGGTATTATCATGAAGGGTGGGGGGCATTAAAAAAAGACAAAGCCATAGCCCTAGAATGGTACCGTAAAGCGGCCGATGCGGGTAATGCCGCTGCTATGTATAATATTGCAATATACTATCAGGAGGGCTTAGGAGGTCTAAAAAAAGATAAAACAGCCGCGCTTGAATGGTTCCGTAAAGCTGCCGATAAAGGTCATGCCGATGCAGCGGAAACGGTAAAAGAATTGGAAACACATACCGCAACACACAAATCTACCACAAATAGGTAATCGTAAAAAAACATCCATATAATTTAAGAAGATATTCCGTTTTGATAGGTATCTGGCCATCAGTTTTATTATTTTTTTAGTTGGTTCGGTAAGTAGTTCATTAGTTCATTTTTTGATTCGGATACAGCAAAAAAGCGATTTTCATACTATCAGCTGTTTTTCGTACCGCTGCCAGTTTATCTATTTTGTACTCAGCGCTCGTTTTCTGTGTAATGTATATTTAGAGAATGAGAAAGCAATATCCCAGCGACATAACGCGCGAAAAATTCGAACAAATCCGCCCGTTATTAGAAAGCTGACGGAAAAGACAGCACCGAGGAAAGTCGGCCTATATGAAATATTTTGTACCATACTGTATCTACTCAAAAGCAGCTGCCAATGGCGCATGCTGCCTGAATTTTTTCCCAAATGGACTACCGTCTACTATTATTTTAACATACGGAATAAACTGTCGAATGAGTGCCTGAGCCTCTTACACCGGCGCTTAAAAAAAATTAATTGGCGAGGCTCGTATAAAACAGGGGTGCAAGTCCTGTAAGACCAGTTTTCTTATTAGTAGATGTATAAAGCATCAAAAATACCGACAATGCCGAGGGCAAAAGCCATGATGCTGGTAAGAAAATATTAGGAATCAAGTGGGCATATTACAGTCGATACGCAAGGATTACCGCATCCCCTCGCCGTGACGGCAGCCAATGATACCGACAGAAATGGTGCATTACCCGCTTTTGAGCACAATAAAGAAGACTTGACAGAAGTGAAAAGCATTTTGGGTGATGGAGGATATTGCGGTCAGCCGTTTTCCGATGGAGTAAAGGCAGTTTTAGGTGAACAAGTGACGGTACAAGTAGTCAAACGCAATGAATTACATACATT
>CAUTZW010000024.1:0-31778 GCA_963543045.1 uncultured Treponema sp. | reverse complement strand
ATTATGGGCATGTTTATTCGTTGACTTCGGTATGTCGTTTTTCTATATTATAAAATATTATATGATAAAGGAACCAAAAATGTAGGGACACGATTGCTCTTTCGGCTTTTTCGAAAAGGCACTCTTGTCGAAGAATGTTTAGCCAGATCTCGTGAAAAGAATTGTACGTATGAATGGATAGAAGATGTTAAAAAAGAAGGACTGCCTGTAATAAAGTCAATGTGGCGGATAGCCGCAAGTATAGACAAAGAACAGCAAGTGTACCAATTTTATTTTTATAGCGAAATATTCCAATGTTGCGATACGACATTTCTGCTTATGTTTGTTTTTCAAATTGTACCTATCATATATTTTATCATTCATGGTAATACGAATATGGTAATCATCAATATTATCTTAGCATTCGCTTTTATTATGATGCACAGTATCAGTAAAATCATAGGCATAGCATTTGCGAATCGTTTTATCCACGATATAGATATAAAGAGAAAAATAACACATTAGTTATTATCAGGGTTTAACCATAAATTCCAAAGAGGAGTATATAATGATGAAGAAATGTATTGTATCGGTGATGTTTGCAGCACTTATAGGGGCGGCGCTGTGTGCTCAAGCAAAACCTGTTGTAGTGGTAGCCCCGTTTGACACAAAAGGCGTTGCACAAGATGAGGCGGAAGTTATAACGGAGCTTTTTACTGCGGAATATGCCAATACCGGCAGCGCTAGCGTAGTAGATAGAAACAGCTTTGATAAGATAAAAACACAGCTGAGTTTTCAATCTTCGGACTGGTCAAATGCCGATAAGGTGGCGCAGCTGGGTAAAGCCTTAAATGCAAATCACGTAGTGGTGGGACAGCTTTTAAAATTCAGAGGGCAAATTATTACAACAATTAAAATTATTGATGTAAACACCACTACCATTTTAGCTTCTTATACGGAAAAAGTAAAAGATATAGAAAAACTTCTTGATAAACTCCCTGAGATATGCAAAGAATTGAGCAATAAAGTTGGAGCTTCTTCTATGAAATACAAGGTAGGCGATATAGGAGAAGGCGGCGGTATTGTATTTTATGTTTCGTCCGAAGGTTTTGATGTATACGATGGAAAAGGCAGTGTTACGCGATGTCATTATTTGGAAATGTCAACAATAAATTTAGGTGAAAGCAAATGGGGAAGTTATGTAGTTGGAACTATATCAGAACTCGGTTATGGAAAAAGTAATACTTATAAAATGGTGAGTGGAATGAGCGAACCATCAGTTGAAAACTCTGCTGCATATCGATGTATACAATATAAAACAGAAACTTCAAAAGCAGGAGAATGGTTTTTGCCTAATCTTGAAGAAGCCAAGTTAATGATGAAGACGCAATCGGAACAGCTTAAAGCTGAAACAACACATAAATACTGGGTTTCTGATATGTCTGTGAATTCCTTAGATAGTGCTTCCTTCGAATATATAAGAAAATTATTCCAGATCAGGTATTATGACGTGTGGTATTCCGTCCGTGCTGTCCGTGCTTTTTAACTTTTTATACAACATTATTCTTTAGGAGGAATACACAATGCAAAAATATCTTTTACCTATTTTCTTCACCCTCATTTTTTCCCTTCTTTGTGTACAGGGCTTTGCCCAGACGGTTGCCGTGTTTGAATTTGACTGTGACAACAAAGACTTTGACGGCAATATTGCGATGATGACCGACTTGCTTATTCACGAGCTGGTAAAGTCGGGCGAGGTTACGGTGGTGGAGCGTAAGCGGCTCGACAAAATAATGGCGGAATATGCGTTTCAGTCAAGCCCCTTTGTGGACATTAAAACCGCTAAAAAACTGGGTAAGGGGCTTGGTGCGGACTGTATCATTGTCGGGACGGTTGCCGCGCTCGGCTGCCCCCTGTACATTACCGCCCGCATGGTTGACGTGGAAAAAGGTACGATTCTGCATTCCGCTAAAATGACGCTCAATTACTGGAGCGATTACGAGCAAAAGCTGCCTGCCTTTGCCGCCGAATGCGTACGCAAAATGCCGACGCCCAATTACTTTACCGGCGTATGGACAGGTACTCTTTCGGGCGATGATTTTGAAGATTATTACGAAATCAGCTTCGGTGAAAAATCCAAGTGCACTGTAAAAGTAACTAGCACAAGTCCGCTCGGCGTTGAAACCGTGCAGGAAGCACGCGGTACCTACAGCTGTGCGCCCGATTCTTTTTCGGGCGGCAAAATGTTCCGGCTCAATGCCGTATTCAAAGGGGCAACCGTGCCGCGTCTGCGTAAAATAGAATGGGCATACCCCATCTCAATGAACGCCGAAAAAAATGCATTCAGCATCAATGTTTATACCGATGCAAAAAAAGAAACGCTCGCCCGGCTCAACCTCAACAAAACGGAGTAAAGGATGTTTTAGGGATACGGGCGCTCCTTTTCGGATTATGTGAGATTGGGCTTTATTCTCTCTCTATTTTTTTTGCGTTTATCCTGCCCCTTGCTCGTTTTCCGATAGCTCATCCTGAACAAGTCTCATTGTTCAAAGTGTGTGGGGGGGGCTTACTCCATCACTCTGCTTTGCATTCGCAAATATACCAGCAGAATTGTTTTACCAGCTGATGCGAGGAGATTTATTGTTTTGTTTTAATCGTACGCCTTCTTCAGGTTTGCAGTCACAAAGGCGCCAGAGAACTCGAGCTCTCCCTGCGCCGGATAGCCGGTTACGGGCTATGTTTGCGTCTGATTTGTGCCGATCGGCTGTAGCGCAGCTTCCTCTCACACCTCCTTATGTCTATTTCGATGTCAGATTCATAATGCCACGCCACCCGTCGGGGACTGGCTTCCACATATACGTCTTGCAGCGGGGGCGGCAAAAACTAAGGCGGCTGGCCGTCGGGAATGAATGCGCTGGCTTTGGTGAAGAGTTTTTTGCGGCGTCAAAGTCTCGTGCTAAGTATTTTGCAAGGGCCTCGTGGAACAGTTCCGTCTCTTCTATAAGGTTCGGCTGTACGTCCTTTGTGAATCCTAAAACATTATACAGCTGTACGGGGCGGCTTTTTCCGAATGTCCGCCGCCGGACAGGCGGCCCCGCTGATGCGCTTCGACGCACTGTATCCTGTCGGGCTGCATTCATTTTCCGATTGTGTATGAGTAAAAATACATTTATATTTACCGCATGACGAACATAGATTTTTTGATTATCGGCGCGGGGGCGGCAGGGTTGACCGCTGCGCTTTACGGAGCGCGGTCGCGGCTGTCCACCGTTGTCATTGACGGGGCGGGTTCCGGCGGGCAGGCGCTGCAGATTGCGGATTTGGAAAATTATCCGGGCGTTTTTCCGGCGGTAAACGGTTATGAGCTTGCGTCCAAAATGCAGGCGCAGGCGGAAGCATTTGGCGCGAAGGTTGTGCAGACGAATGTCCTTTCGCTTGAAAGAAAGCCGGAGGCGTTTATTGTTGCAACGGAGGCGGAAACGTATGCCGCTCGTGCCGTCCTCATCGCGACCGGAGCAGAACATCGGATGCTCGGTGCGCCGGGTGAAAAGGAGCTGATGGGGCGGGGCGTTTCGTATTGCGCGGTGTGCGATGGGCCGTTTTTCCGCAACAAGAAAATTGTCGTTGTCGGCGGCGGGGATTCTGCCTGCACGGAGGCGCTTTATCTTTCCGAAATTGCCGAACAGGTCGTTTTGGTGCATCGGCGGGACACGCTGCGCGCGCAGCAGGTGAGCATCGATCGGATCAATGCGAGCGATAAAATTACGGTGGAATACAATGCGGCCGTAAAAGAGATAAAGGCGGGCGCAAACGGCACCGTCGGTTCTGTCCTGCTTGAAAACCTTGCGGACGGCACGGTCAAAGAGATTGCGACGAACGCGGTCTTTATCTTCGTGGGCATGAAGCCGCGTACTGATCTGGTGCAGGATGCGGAAAAAGACGGATCCGGTTACATCAAAACGGATGAATTGATGCGCACTTCCATTGAGGGACTGTTTGCGGCGGGCGATATACGTGCAAAACCGCTACGGCAGCTCATTACTGCGGCAAGCGACGGTGCCATTGCCGCTTTTGCCGCAGAAAAATACATTTCCGGGCTTGTGCACGGCGGAAAATGAAAAAATCCGCAGCTCTCGCGCTCATCTTCGTGTGCCGCATTGCATTTTGCCTTCCGCTTTGGGCTGCCGATCAGAAAATCGATTTTTGGAGTTCGGAGCCGAACGGAGAACTTGCCGCCGCAATTACGGATCAGATGAGCGATGCGGAGCTCCTCTCGCAAATCCTCATGTTCGGATGGGCGGGCGCGGAACCGGATGAGCAGTTGTACGATTGGGTTTCGCGGGGGCTCGGAAGCGTTAAGGTGTTCGGCTGGAACACGGAAAACTTGCAGCTGGTTGCAGGCGCAATCGCTTCGCTGCAAAAGGCTGCGTCGCTCGGCCGGTTTAGAATCCCGCTCTTTGTCGCCACCGATCAGGAAGGCGGATGGATACGGCACGTAAAGGGCGAAACGTCCGTCACGCCGGGCAATATGGCAATCGGCGCCTCCGGATATCCTGCGGACGCATGGTACAGCGCCTATTACATTTGCCGGGAACTCAAAGCGCTCGGCATCAACATGAACTTTGCGCCGACGCTCGATCTATTTACCGAACCCAATTCAACGATTATCGGAATCCGCTCCTTCGGCGACGATCCGGCACGGGCGGGCGCGCTCGGTACGGCATTTGCGGCCGGCAGCCGCGCGGCAGGCATTATTCCGACGGCAAAACACTTTCCCGGTCACGGCAGCACGCGATTCGATTCGCACGTTCGGCTTCCGGTCATCGATATTGATGCCGAAACCTTTGAAAAGCGCGAATTGCTTCCGTTCAAAACGCTGGTCGACGCTAAAATTCCTGCCGTTATGTCGGGGCATTTGAGCTTTCCGCAAATCGATCCGAGCGGGGCTCCGGCATCACTCTCGAAATACTTTCTGACTGAGCTGCTGCGCGGGCGGCTGGGCTTCGACGGACTCATCATCACCGACGATATTATGATGAATGGAGATATCGTTTTTGCCGGTTCAGTGAGCCGCGCTGTTCGGCTGGCGATTGAAGCGGGCAACGACATCGTGATTTCATCGGCCGCCGCAAAACCGGACGACGCGCTCTGGACGAACAATCTTCTGCTCATGGATACGGATGCGGCCTTTCGCGCGCGGGTAAAGGATGCCGCACGGCGTGTGATTGAAGCGAAGCTCGATTATTTCAAAAGCGGCAATCCCGCGCCGTTGGAACCGGAGCCTGCCGCGCTCGCAGCGTCCATTCCCGACAAGGACGGTCAGCGCTTCTTCCTTGAGCAAGCCTGCCGGTCAATTACGGTGTACAAGCGGACGGCGCTTCCGGTGACGGTGGAGCAGGCGGGGCGCGTCCTTCTGGTGGGCTCCTTGCCGCAATTCTTTGCGGAAGGCAAAAAACGCTACCGGAACAGCGGGGAATTCCACTTTAGCTACGATCTGGGACCAAAGGAGACGGAGTGGATGTGCGACCATATTTTGGATGTTGCTGCAGGATATGCCACCGTCATCGTCTGCGTCGCCAATGTGCGGAGCGCAACGATTGCCAAGATGCTGAAAGGCGCCGGGAAAAAAGTTGCCGTGCTTTCCATCATGTCGCCGCTTCCCGCGTTCGATTTAGACTGGGCGGATGAGATTCTGCTCGGCTACAGCTATTCGCCGTACACCTTTAACGCACTCTTCGGCGCGCTTGCCGGAGAATACACCGCCAGCGGCATCCTGCCCTTTACCGGCGGAAAGAACTAACCTTTCCGTTTAGAATAGTGCCGCGCGGCCGTCGCAAGTTGTGCATCCGGTTGCACACCTGTGTCGACGCGTACCGACTTCCCAGTCGGCCTTTCCGTATTGCTGCCGGAAAGTTCACCGGCCGATGATTAAGCTCGCATTTGCTCCGCCGGAAGCAAACGAATTGGACCTGCAGATTCGCAGCTTTTCCGGCGTGCGCTCGCTGCTGCTGCCGACGAAATGCAGCGGGATGAGTTCCGCGTTCGGTATGCCGTCCCACACGTGCGCGGGTAGGTTCGGGGCGGAGGGTCGCAAGCTGCGCATCCGGTTGTACACTCCGCCGACGCGTGCCGACTTTCCTCGCGGCCCGCACGCGCTTGTCGCCGAACGGTTCACCGACCGATGATTAAGCTCGCATTTGCCCCGCCGAAAGCAAAAGAATTGGACATGCAGACTTGCACCTCTTCCGTCGCGCACGCACTGCTGCTGACGAAATACAGTGGGGCAAGCTTCGCGTCCGGTATGCCGTCTCACGCGTGTGCGGATAGTTTCGGGGCGGGCCGCTTGCACGCCCCCGTCGATGCGTGCCGACTTCCCTCGCGGCCTGCCCGCTTGCTGCCGGAAAGTTCACCGACCGATGATTAAGCTCGCGTTCGCTCCGCCGAAAGCAAAAGAATTGGACATGCAGACCCGCATCTTTTCCGGTACGCGCTCACTGCTGCCGACGAAATGCAGCGGGGCAAGATTTGCGTTCGGCATGCCGTCCCACACGTGCACGGGTGATTTCGGGGCGGAGCCGGTGGGTTTTGCGTTTTCGGTAATTGCCACCCACTCGGGCGCACGTCCCCGTCGATGCGTGCCACCTTCCCTCGCGGGCTGCCCGTATTGCCGCCGAACGGTTCACCTGCCGATGATTAAGCTCGCATTTGCCCCGCCGAAAGCAAACGAATTGGACATGCAGATTCTCACCTTTTCCGGTGTGCGCTCACTGCTGCTGCCGACGAAATGCAGCGGGATGAGTTCCGCGTTCGGTATGCCGTCTCACGCGTGCGCGGGTTGGTTCGGGGCGGGCCGCTTGCACGCCCCCGTCGATGTGTGCCGACTTCCCACGCGGCCTGCCCGCTTGCTGCCGGAAAGTTCACCTACCGAGAATTAAGCTCGCATTTGCTCCGCCGGAAGCAAACGAATTAGACATGCAGACCCGCACCTTTTCCGGTGTGCGCTCGCTGCTGCCGATGAAATGCAGCGGGGCAAGCTTCGCGTCCGGTATGCCGTCCCACGCGTGCGCGGGTAGGTTCGGGGGCGGTGCGGTATGTCGCCGCTTCCGGCTGCGTACTCCGTCGATGTGTGCCGACTTCCCTATCGACCTGCCCGTATTGTTGCCGGAAAGTTCACCTGCCGATGATTAAGCTCGCATTTGCTCCGCCGAAAGCAAACGGATTGGACATGCAGACTTGTACCTTTTCCGGCGTGCGTTCACTGCTGCCGACGAAATGCAGCGAGGCAAGTTCTTCGTCCGGCGTGCCGTCCCACACGTGCGCGGGGAGTTTCGGGGCGGAGTGCCGCAAGCTGCGCAGCCGATTACATAGCCCCATCGATGCGTATCGGCATCCCTCACGGGTTGCCCGCCTTGCTGCCGAAAAGTTCACCGGCCGAGGATTAAGCTCGCGTTCGCCCCGCCGAAAGCAAACGAATTAGACATGCAGATTCTCACCTTTTCCGGTGCGCGTTCGCTGCTGCCGACGAAATGCAGCGAGGCAAGTTCTTCGTCCGGCGTACCGTCCCACATGTGCGCGGGGAGCTTCGGGGCAGAGCCGGTGGGTTTTGCGTTTTCGGTAATTGCCGCGTAGCACAGGGCTGCTTCCAGTGCGCCCGCAGCCCCGAGCGTATGGCCGGTAACCGGCTTTGTGGCACTCACGCTCACTGCATAGTCGCCGAAGACGCGGCGCACGGCCGACGCTTCCATGCGGTCGTTGAACTTTGTGCCTGTCCCATGCAAGTTGACGTAATCGATATCGCGCGGTGTAAGCTGGGCGCACTGCAAGGCGGCGCACATGGCGCGCACGGCTCCGTCCCCGCTCGGATCCGGGGAAGTCATATGGTAGGCATCGGCGCTTTCCCCGTAGCCTAAAAGCCGCGCCGTCTCCGCATCTTCGTGCAGGGGCTCCCGCGTCATAACGAAAAAGGCTGCTGCCTCCCCCAAGGTGATGCCGCTTCTGTTTTTGCTGAAAGGATTGGTGATCTCCGGCGAAATTGCTTCCAGTGCATGGAAGCCCAAGAGCGCGGTGTCGCTCGCCACGTCCACCCCGCCCGCAATCACGGCGTCGCACACGCCGGCATGCAAAAGCTCCGCCGCCTTTATCATCGCTCCGGCGCTGGACGAACACGCCGTACTGAACGCGAGCGCCGGCCCGCCGACGCCGTATTTTTCTTGAATAAAGGAAACCGGATAGGCCGCGCCCTGATCGCTGAGCGCATAGCCTGCGGGAAAGTGCCCGTTTGCAAAATACGCTTTGTGCGCCGCAACCGATTGTTCCGTGCCGTTATCGCAGGAGCCGACGCACACGCCGATTCTGTTGCGCGGATATTTTACCGTTGCCGCTGCGATCTCTTTTTCGAGGGAGGACAGTGCGCACGCTTCGATCCGGATAATCCGCGTCCCGTATTCGGAAAACGGCTGCAGCAGCGCGTCGTCAATGCGTCCGACAAAAAATACGCTCCCGTCGCAGGCGGAAACCCTTCGGATTCCCTTTTGGCAGCCGCTGACGGCCGCATCCCACAGCGCCTCCATCGAATTCCCTGCCGCCGAGACTACTGCCGGTTTTGAAAGATACGTCGCACTCATTCCGATGCCGCCTGCAAGGTGTACTCATAACTGCGCAGATGATTTTTGACCGTAACGGTTCCCGCAGATTTTATAATTTCTTCTATTAATATGCCGCCGCTTTTCAACGTGCGGATTTCCGAATCGGCCGTCCGCTCAACGATAAACGCGATTCCCGCCGCCTCCAGCGCGTGCCGAATGCGCTCGGCGCGGTAATAGGCAAATTGTAAGTCGGCAACGATGTATTCGGCCTTCATCCCCTTTGAAAAAACATTCGATTCGAACGAAACCGACGCGCCGTCATAAAGGAGCGTCCCGAGCCCCGTTCCGAAATCGTTGAACAGCGACAGAAGGAGCGTGTCGCCGGTCAGCTGCAAAAAAGAGCGCAAGACGAATGCGTTTTTGCCGAAGCGACCGGACAAAAGAAGCTCCGCTTCAAACGGAGCGTCCAGACAATCCGGAGGCAAAAGCGAAAACCGCTGCGTATTGGTAACATAAACCGGAGTCGGCTGCCGATGGAGCGAGCGGCCGGTTGTCGCGCAGGATAAAAAAACGGCCGGAACAAGCGCCCCCGCCAGCAAAAAACGATGGAATTTCATAACGTGTGCGCATTATAAAAACAAATCCGCCGCCCGTCAAAGGTCGCTCAGGTTTGCGGGCACGTGAACGGCGCAATGGGGCATGCGCCCCCTAGTCCTGTGGTGCGTTCGTTTTTGCAAGCGTTGATTCCGCGCCGCAGTTCCGCTATAGTGCACGGATTCGGACAAATGATGATGGACAACGGAATTCGGAAAATTGCGGTATACGGGGATTCGATTTTGAAGGGGGCGGTGACGGGAACCGGCAGCGGGAATCTTTTTGACATAACCGATGACGACAGCCTTGCGCTGGCATCGCGCGCGCTGGGCTTTGAACTGACGAACCGCAGCGTATTCGGGAGCACCGCCGCAAAGACCTTCCGGCGGCTTATGCACGATTTGAATAGCGGAACGGATGCGGAGCTTGCAATCATCGAAAGCGGCGGCAACGACTGCGACTACGATTGGGCGCCGGTCAGCGCAGACCCCGATGCGCCGCACGCCATGCGTACGGAACTTGCCGCATTTTTGCGCACGATGAGCGCAATGGCCGCCGAATGCCGGAAGCGCCGCATCACGCCGCTGGTAATGACGATGCCGCCGCTCGTTACCGACCGCTGGTTCCGCCATATCAGTCGGGAGCTGAATCAGGCGCACATCCTCCGCTTTTTAGGCGGCGATCCTGAAACGCTGTACCGTAATCACGCCCGCTATAACATGCACCTTGTAGAATTATGCCGCCGCGAACGCATCCAAACCGTCGACATGCGGCAGGCGATGCTGGATGCCCCCGATTTGCCCTCCCTCATGTGTCCGGACGGCATCCATCCGAATGAAGCCGGTTACCGTTATATGGCAGCCGTTTGGATACGGGAATTGCCGAAAGTTATTCGGGAATTTTAAAAACCGCCCGCGTACGGCAGCAGGTACAGATGCGGTGCCGCATACCGTTCCGGAATCCGTCCGCATCGATGAGCAATGCGTCGCGCTGCAAACCAAACGTGCGCCCGGCTCATCCCGTTAGACGCTGCCATCCGCGTCGGATGCCTCCGCTATTGCCCGCATCCGTCCGCGTCGATGAGCAATACGTCGCGCTGCAAACCAAATGTGCGCCCGACTCACCCCGTGAGATGCTGCTTCCGCACCGGAAGCTGCTGCTATCGCCCGCGTCGCGCCTTTTCGTCGGGGGTAATAACGGCATCGATGGAAATCCGCTTTTCCTTTGCAAGATTCATCACGAACTCTTTTGAATATTTCTTGCTGCCGCGCGGCTCCGGATGCGGCTGCGCATCGCCGATGAGGATGATTTTCCGTTGGGCTTCGGGCTTCCACGCATAAAACGCAACGGCGCCGTAAATCCCTTCGTACACCGCTTCGGGAATGTCGCCGCCCTCGGAGCCCTTGATTTTGATGCTTCCCAAGTTCCGATCAAAAATTTTCCCGTCGCTTGTAAAATTGAACGCCTTTACCGGCAGCCCCTTGTAGCTGTAATTGTCTCCGTAGTCGCGGTAGAAAACCAGTCCCAGCCGGAGTTCATTATTTTTCGAAAGTTTTGCATTCAGACGCGGCACCCATTCCTTTTTGAGTTTTTGAATGTCGTCGCGCATACTGCCGGTCGTGTCGATTACAAAAACGATGTCCGTGCTGCCTTCGTCCGGCAGCGCATCGATGCGTTTCATAATGTCGTCGACGATTGTTTTAGGGCCTTTTGAATACGTCAGATGCTCCGAGAACTCCCCGAACGCCGTATTCGCCTCCGGATTATAATCGTCGGTTAAGACCGGCACTTCGACTTCCTCTTTTACTTCCGGCACAACCTTCTTACCGATGTCGAACATATACGGATTGTCATAAAAGCCGCCGGAATAGTCGGCATACTTTTTTGCAAACGCCCGAATATTTACGAGCGTCCCCTGCCGCACCAAAACCGAACCGTTCCGCGTCCACGGGTAGCCGAACAAAAGTTTTTGCGGAATATAAATGTGAAAGGCCTCGCCGAATTCGGGATCCTTTTCCGCGCTCGAATCCACGAGGCTGTATTTTGCATATTCCGAGTGGAGCACCTGCCCGTCGAGCACGCGCACCTCGTTTCCGTTGACTTCATTAAATTCTTCCGCCCGATACGCATAGTTATCCCGTTTGCCGTTCGGATCCTTCGTCGTTTCTGTCAAAATCACCGATTCCATGCCTGCCGCCTTGCGGATGTAGAGGTGATAGCCTTCAATCTCTTCAAACGTTCCCACCGAAACAGGAACCAGCCGGATGTGAGCCTGCCGGATATGCAGCGCATTCTGCGCGTACAGCCCCGCCCCCCAGAAAATCACAAAACAAAGTAAAAAAAAGTTCCTGCGCATGATACATCTATCGGCACGAATCCGAAGCGGAGTAAGAAAAAGCGGCGATGCGCACGGCGGAAGAAGCGCAGGGGACGATTGACCGGAATTGCCGCCCGCCCGCATTTTCCTCCGAAAAATAAACGGTGACGGATGCAGCTGCCTCCGCGCACGGTCTGCCGCCGGCGGAGTTGCCGAATAAAATCTATTCTTTTACATAAATGCCAATACTATTTTAAAAAAGTAATCGGGAAATCCATTTACAGCGATATGATAAATGCTGAGATTCTCTCGTTTTTATAAATAGCGCATGTAATTTGCTCAAAAGTTTAAAATATGGGGATAATATTGGGATTCCAAAGGGCGAAAGTCCTTTGGTCGTGCCCAAGGAAGGAGGGTCAAGGGAGGAAAACTGCGGGCTTCGAACTCCGAGCTGGTTTCCTCCCTTGAAAAAGGTTTAGGCTTGCCTTGAGAAGAGTATTTGTGCATATAAAAATGGCTATATCACAGAACATCTGAAGGTGACTACTTTTTCGCTTGTTGTTGATACGCTCCTTTTGCATAAATTGAACAAGCGCGGCAAAATCTTTATACTGCCGACATGAGTACCCATAAAAAAATCGATGAGATGACGTTAAATAATCTTTTATATCTTTCCCGCCTTGCGCCGGAGAGCACGGACATTCAAACCTTGAAGGGACAGGTCGATGAAATTGTTGCGTATTTTGAAATTTTGTCGAAGTACGATGACAATGAAAATCCGTATGATGCCTACCCGACAACTGAATCGGACAAATTGCGCGATGATACGGCCGCCGGAGGCCTTGCCGTTTCCGACGTAAAGCGCGTTTCCGAAAATTTTATGGACGGGTATTTTCAAGTGCCGAAAGTGCTCGGCGGCGGCGCATAGCCGAATGCGCGAATGGCGGCGGCGCTCCCGCATTTCGTTCATCCGCGCGGAAAATCAACTTTCTTTCATTATATAGAGAACAATCGAGGCAACATGAAACATACGATACACGATATGCGCACCGCTTTGGCGGAAGGAACCGTCACCAGTACGGAATTGGTGAAAAAATCGCTGGAAACATTTGAAGCCGATACAAAGTCGCGTCTTCCCTTAAACGCCTTCCTTGAGCTGTATGCCGACGCGGAAGAAAAAGCCGCTCAAGCTGACCGGCGGATTGCCGAAGCGCGAACGGGCGGAACGGCCGCGCTTGAAGCGCTTTTTGCAGCGCAGCCGCTTTTGGGGTTGCCGTTTGCGGTCAAAGATAATATTTCCGTAAAGGGAAAGCGTTTAACCTGCGCCAGCCGGATTTTGGAGGGCTATGTTGCGCCGTATGATGCAACCGTCATCAGCCGGTTGGAAAAGGCGGGCGCCATTCCGCTTGGACGCTGCAATCAAGATGAGTTTGCAATGGGCTCTTCGACGGAATACTCCGTGTACGGGGCAACCCGCAATCCCATCAACCGCGCGTATGTTTCCGGCGGATCTTCCGGCGGGTCGGCGGCGGCGGTTGCGGCAAATCAAGCGCTGTTCGGGCTCGGAACGGAAACGGGCGGCTCCGTGCGGCTTCCGGCAAGCTATTGCGGCATCTACGGACTGAAGCCGACTTACGGTGTGCTCAGCCGCTGGGGGGTGGTCGCATACGGTTCGTCGTTGGATCAAGTCGGCATTATGGCGCATACGCCGGAAGACATTGCGGCGGCGCTTTCCGTCATGGCGGGCGCCGATGAACACGACGACACGAGCGCGGCGCTTCCGGATGCGGAAAAGCTGCTCCATCTTACCCCTTACGCCGATTTTTCTTCGCTTAAAATTGCCATTCCCCGTCAGTTCATCGAAAGCGAAGGCCTCGCGCACGATGTCGGCATTGTCTTTGAGCAAACGCGCCGGTGGTTTGAGGAGCAGGGCGCGCACATCGACATTGTTGATTTGCCGGTGCTCGACGCGTCGATTGCAAGCTACTATGTTATCGCGCTGTCGGAAGCCGCGTCCAATTTGAGCCGATTCGACGGCATCCGCTACGGGCGGCGGGTCGATCCGGGTGAAGGCTACGACGAATTGTACGTCCGCACGAGAAGCGAGGGATTCGGCGCGGAAGTAAAGCGACGCATCATCATCGGAAACTACGTTCTGTCGGAACAGTTTTCCGGCGACACGTACAAAAAAGGCATGACGGTTCGCGCGCGCATCCAGCGGGAAATGGCGGAGCTTTTTACGCGCTACGACATGGCGCTCTGCCCGACCTGCCCGACGCCCGCATTCAAGTTGGGACAAAAAGTCGACAATCCGCTTGAAATGTATTTGAGCGATTTGTTTACGACATTCGTGAATCTTGCGCGCATTCCGTCCATTTCCGTTCCGGCGGGACACACGGCGGGCAGCTCAATCGCGGCGGGCATCACGCAGGGAGCCGGAGACGCATTTGCCCAGGCTGCCGCAACGGGAAACAGCGACAGTATGCCGGTCGGAGTGCAGTTTGCAGGCCCAATGTTCAGCGAAGCGAAAATCTTGCAGATTGCCGCAGCGTGGGAAGCGGCGCATCCGGGCTGCGGCGTTCCGATTCAGACGCAATAACGCTGCTTCGGCGGTCGGCTGTATGCAATGGCGGCACTCCTGCCGCAACTGCATGGGCGTCCCGTCCGCGGCTAGATTCTTAAACTGCCGAGCACGGCGCCGATGCTTTCGCGGAGGATGACATTGCCGCGGCACTCCGATTCAGACGCAATCACACCGCTCCGGCGGGCAGCTGTATGCAATGGCGGGCACTCCCGCCGCACCTTGACGGCTGCACCACGCTAGATTCTTAAAGTACCGAGCGCGGAGCCGATGCTTTCACGCAGGATGATATCGGCGCGGGTGTCGGCTGCGGTTGCGCTCTTGTTGATGAGAACGATGTATTTTCCGGAAAAATAATCGATTAAACCGGCGGTAGGGTAAACGGCTAGCGACGTGCCCCCGATAATCAGCATGTCGGCGGAAGCAAGCGCATCCACCGCGCCCGCAAAATCTGCGACGGACGTTGAATCTCTTTTCGTATCAGCTGCTGCTAGATTTTTAAACTGCTGAGCACGGAGCCGATGCTTCCGCGGAGGATGACATTGCCGCGGGTGTCGGTTGCGCTCTTGTTGATGAGCACAATGTATTTTCCGGAAAAATAATCGATTAAACCGGCGGCCGGATAAACGGCCAGCGACGTGCCCCCGATGATCAGCATGTCGGCGGAAGCAAGCGCATCCACCGCGCCTGCACGAGCGCGCACCGCCACGCCCGCAAAGCATACGGCTGTCGGGGCAGCCCCTTGCTCCCCCTGTGTACCATCTGCTGTTAGATTCTTAAATCGCCGAGCATGACACCAATGCTTTCGCGGAGGATGACATTGCTGCGGCGCTCCGATTCAGGCACAATAACACCACCGCTCCGGCGGGCGGCAGTATGCAATGGCGACATTTCTGCCGCACCTGTACGAGCGCACCACCGCGCCCGCAAAGCCTGCGGCAGACGGGGGAATCCCCTGCGTATCGTCCGCTGCTAGATTCTTAAGTCGCCGAGCACGGAACCGATGTTTTCTCGCAGGATGATATTGCCGCGGCATGGGAAGCGGCGCTCCGATTCAGGTGCAGTAACCCCGCTTTGGCGGTCGGCTGTATGCAATGGAGACACCACTACCGCGCCTGCACGGGCGTACCACCGTGGCTGCACAGCCTGCGGCGGATGGGGAATCCCCTGCGTACTGGCCGCTGCTAGATTTTCAAATCGCCGAGTACGGCGCCGATGCTTTCACGCAAAATGATATCGGCGCGGCTGTCGGCTGCGGTTGCGCTCTTGTTGATGAGAACGATGTATTTTCCGGAAAAATAATTGATTAAACCGGCGGCCGGGTAAACGGCCAGCGACGTGCCCCCGATGATCAGCATGTCGGCGGAAGCAAGCGCATCCACCGCGCCCGCCACCGTTTTACTGTCAAGCCCTTCTTCGTACAGTACCACGTCCGGTTTGACGACCGCGCCGCACTCCTTGCAGTACGGAATGCCGTCGGCCGCCTCCGCGCTCTCCCGGATAAAATCGGGGCCGTAAAAGCGTCCGCATCCCATGCAGAAATTCCTGAGCGTGCTTCCGTGCAGCTCAAAGACGTTTTTGTTGCCCGCAGCTTGGTGCAGCCCGTCGATATTCTGCGTGATAACCGCCTTCAACTTTCCGGCAGCTTCCATTGCGGCAAGCGCCCGATGCGCAGCGTTCGGCTTGATGCCCGACAGGAGCAGCTTTTCGCGGTAAAACCGGTAAAACTCCTTCGTGTCCGCATCGAAAAAACTCCGGCTGATAATCCGCTCCGGCGGATACTTCCATTTTTGATGATACAGCCCGTCCTGACTGCGGAAGTCGGGAATTCCGCTTTCCGTCGACACGCCCGCCCCGCCGAAAAACACAATTTCCGAAGACGCATCATACATCCGCTGCAATTCTTCCATTAATACGCGCGTATCGCCCGTCCGCTCTTCTGTCATACCTTCCTCCCGTAACCGCTTTCCGGAAGCCGCGCGTTCCGAAGGCTGTTTCGCCGTGCGCCGTTCCGATGGTAAAAAAACGGCAACGCGTTTGCCTGCCGCTTTTCAGCAGTTATAGTGAAAATTTGCTATTTATTAAATAGATTGCTATAATCCGCCGCATGTTGTTACCGGTCATAGATAACATCCAATGCAGCGCCGCAATGCGCTGACGCAGTTCCAACCGAATGCAGGATATCCGGCATTTCACCTCAATTCCAGAATCAAAAGTACATAAAATAGCAGCCCCGTTCATAAAAGTAATGGAGACTTTGTCGGCAATTCCATCGAGGAGTAAAACCTATGAAAAAATTTATGAGTTCTTGCGTTACGGCGTTGGTACTCGCTCTTGCTTGCGGCGCACTGTTTGCGCACGGCAAAAAAGATGTCGAAGAAAAGTTTGCCGACAACCCCGCCAGCTGGCAGGAACGCTTTAATCTATCGGAAAAGAAAAAGGGCAAATACAATGTGCTGATTACCGCCTCCGACTTCGGCGGCAACCGTTTTATCGAAGGCCCGTACAACTTATATGTCGATCCGAATTCCGATTTGCCGGTGTGCGGCATCACCAATCCGAAGCAGAATATGCGCGTGATCGGTAACTTGAATATTGTCGGCACCTGCATCGACGATGATGCGGTCGCATATGTCGAATTGGTGTTCGACGGGGACACGGAGCACCCGATTCGCGCAAACGGCAAGGACTTTTGGTCGTACTATCTTGATACGGCGGCGCTTTCCGAAGGCGCGCACACCATTACGGCAACCGGCTACGACCGCAACGACCTTGCCGGCGCGCCGGTTACCGTTACGTGGCACCTTGACCGCAGGCAGCCGGTTACGGCAATCGACAATTACGGAACGGGCGCGCTGGTGTCCGGGAAGGTGCACTTTCAAGGTTCGGCTTCCGACGGGAACGGCATCAAGGAAATTGCATACTCGGTGGATAACGGCGCGCACTTTCAAAACGTGAAATTCCGCGCGCAGAATGCAGGCGTTCCGTTCAGCGTGCCGGTGGACACGAACGCCTTTCAGGACGGGCCGGCAGTTATCTGGTTCCGCAGTACGGATAAAACCGGTTCCGTCGGTATTTTTTCCTTTCTCTGCTTTATCGACAACACAAAACCGGAAGCGGCCATCATTCAGCCGGAAAAGGGAGAGGCGCAGAACGGCAAATTTCTTGTTGCAGGCTCCGCATCCGACGAGCTGGGACTCGAGCGGCTGACGTGGAAGTTCGGCAATGATTCCGGCGGCATCGATTTGATTCCGGGAAACCCGTACTGGGGCGTACTCTTTGACACGAGCGGTACAAAAGATAGATCCCGAAAGTTTGAGCTTTCGGCAACCGACCGCGCAGGCAACGTAACCGTCATTTCGCGGACGATTGCGCTCAATCCCGATGCGGATAAACCGGCGGTGCGCATTTCTGAACCGGCCGCAGGAGCCGTCATTGCGCCGGGCGACAGCGTATTTGTGCGCGGCATTGCGCGCGATGACGACGGCATTGCGTCCGTCAAGTACCGCATCGACGAAAATGCGTGGATTGAAGAAAACACAAAGGGCGTTTTTTCCGGAACGCTCGCTTCCGGAAGCGACCTTGAAACGGGAACGCACCGGATTACCGTCATTGCCAAAGACCGGAACGGCATCGAAAGCGCGCCGGTCAGCGTACCGATTACAGCGTCCGGCGGCCTTCCGGTATTTGCCGAGCCGAAATTGGGCAGCGAAGTCTTCACCAACGGGATGACAGTGCATCCGGAAGCCGGAGCCGTATTCCGCACGGCCGTCAGCGGCAGCAGGGGACTGGCGTGGGCGCGTACCGAAATAAGCTGGGGCGACGGCGGTTCACGGACGAAGGACTATCAGCTCAACGGGAAAAAGCAGCTGCCGATTGAGATTCCGATTAAGGCGGATTTTCCGAAGGGCGTCGTAAAAATCCTCATCTCCGCCGCAGATATGTCCGGCGCGCAAAAAGACCTCCGCGCCTTCCTTGTGGTAACGGATACGTCCGCAGTTTCTGCCGCAGAACCGAAAGTCGTCTTTGAAGACAGCCGGATACGCGGCGACGGCGTTGCAGTCAACCATGCGGCCGCTCCGGTTACGGGCTTTTTTATCGGCGGAACGGCCGTCCGCGCAGAAATCGTGCCGCCGTCTCCGCAGGTGTCGGCAACGCTCGACGGCAACGTCATCACGCTCGTTCCGGGGGAGGCGCACGGCGTTTCCGCCCCGTTTACGGTGCAGGTGCACACCGATCAAGGCCTCCGCTTCGATTCGCGGCAGCTCGTTTTTCAGAACGAAGAAGGGGAGGCGGAGGACGTGACCGTTTGGCTTTCAGAGATCGGCGGAAAGCCGTACCGGAGCGGCATGACGGTGGAGCTTGCTGCCGGAGCGTCCGTTACGGCGGCGGCAACGATTGAATCGTCGGAAAATATTACCGGCGCCGTATACGAAATTACGGGAGACAAAGTTCCCGGCGGCGCGGAAAGGCAATCGGGAAATGCGGTTTTAAAAAAGAACGCCGACAACTCCGGCTGGACGGCGGAATTTCCGCTTGCAAATCTTCCCGCCCGCATGAACGCCGTAAAGTTGACCGTCAATTACGGCGGCGGCCGCACAAAATCCGTAACGGGTTTTGCGGCAACGGTGCGTCCGGCAGATTCTGCAAATGCCGACAACAAAACCGGCGTGTACGCAATCGCAGGAAGCGGCGTCGCCGTTGACGGCGCGGCGTACCGCATGAATGCCGGCGGCAAAATGTACTTCTTTGCGAACACGCCGGAACTCAAATCGGCGGAGCTGCTTTCCTATGCGGACAGTTTTTCGCTCGAACAGCAGGGGAATACGGTAACGCTCTCCGGCGGAAAGGACGGCGTGTACAGCGCGCTCGCGCTCCGCATCACGGATCGGTACGGCGTAACGTATACGTCCGCGCCGGTCAACATTACCGTCGATTCGGGGCTGCCGGACATTCATCTGACCGCTCCGGAAAAATATCAGTGGGTAAAAGACACGCTGAAGGTGACGGGAACGGCGGCGTCTCCCGTCGGACTAAAATCGGGCGAATTTTCGCTTGACGGCGGGCAGAGCTGGCAGCCGCTCGTCCTGTCGTTTACCAAAGGGAATGTCGGCGCAACATTCAGCGCGGAAGCGGATATCGCATCGCTTGAAGACGGGCTGGTACGGCTCGATGTGCGCATCGCTACCGGCAGGGGAGAAAGCGCGACCGTGCATACGGCAGTCCACAAGGACACGCAGCCGCCTGAAGTGTCGGTGATTGTTCCGGCAAAAGATGCGGCGGTCAACGGAACGAATCTGATTGCATTCGGCATTAAAGACGCCGGCAGCTTTGAAAAGGCGTTCTACCTTGCGCCGCACGCGGGCAAAGAGGACGGGCGCATCGAAGTCGGCAGCGCGTCCCGCTTTATGATGACGCTCGTCGGAACAAAAGAGCAGCCGCTCGATCCGGCAATGGCCTTCCTCTTTAGCGATGATGCGGGCAATGTCGCAAAGCTGGATGCGTGGCATTTTAATATCGATGCCGACTCCGATATGCCGCGCACGGAAATTCACATTCCTGCCGAAAACGAAGTCATTACGCGCGACTTTACGGTTTCCGGCGTTGCGCTCGACGATGACGGCGCATGCACGATTTTTTATAAGCTCGACGGCGGCGAATACCGCAAGCTCCCCGAATCGGGTACCGGTTTTGCGGTCGCGCTTCCGTTCAAGGAATTGAGCGATGACGAACATACGATTTCCGTTTATGCCGTCGACGCCAACGGACTCAAGGGGAGCGTTGCCGAACGGACATTCCGCGTGTCTACGGAAGAGCCGAAGGGCGCGGTTGAATCGCCGTCGATCGACAGCTTTGTCAAAAACATGGTGACAGTGAGCGGTTCGGCCTCCGACAAAAACGGCATTGCAAAGGTGCAGCTGTCGTTCGACAACGGAAACACCTACAACGATGTACAGGGAACGGAAAACTGGTCGTACACCTTCGATTCCAAAGCGATTCCGGACGGCGTGCAGGCGGTCTTCCTCAAAGTGGTCGACACATGCGGCATCGAAGGGCTGTATTCGAGTATTTTGAACATTGACAACACCAAGCCGGAATTAGAACTCAGCCTGCCGCAGGATTATTCAAACACGGCGGGGATGCTGTTTTTTTCAGGCTACGCCGGAGACAATGTTTCCTTCGACGAATTGTATATTTCCATCCGCAGCTTTGAAGGCAAAGCCGTCCCGAAGGAGATGCAGAAAATCACCTTGCAAACCGACCGTATCATCGCGCAGCCGCTGGATTTGTCCGCGCTGGAAAACGGTTCGTACAGCGTGGAAGTAACGGTGCGCGATAAGGCGGGCAATTTGGCGAGCCTCAGCCGGTACGTCGTGCTGGACAAAAATAAGCCGGCGGCGCTTGTGGAACTGCTGTATCCGCTCAACGGCGACTACAAGCAGGGCGTGTTCACCGTTTGCGGGCAGGTTACGTCCGAAAAGAAAATCGATTCGGTTGCGCTTTTCATTGACGGCGCCCATGCCGGAGAAACGGACTTAACGCTTTCCGGCTACTTTGCATTTACCGTAACGCCTGAGATGCTTTCCGCCGGAGCGCATTCCTACAAGGTCGAAGCGAAGATTGTCGGCGGCGGCGCGGTGAGCTCCGCGGAGCAGACGCTTACGTATTCGCCGTCCGGGGCGTGGGTTACGGTCGATAACTTCAGCTACGGCGATTTTGCCGTCAACCGACCTTCCATTACGGGGCGTGCAGGTTACGCAATCGATGAGGAAGAATTGACGCAGGCGAAAGCGAAGGGCGCTTCCAAAGAGCAAAGGCAGGCGCTCGATTTAAAGAAGGTGCAGAAAGTCGAAATCAGCTTTGATAACGGCCGCACGTTCAAAAAGGCGTCGAGTTCGGGCAAGTGGCGTTACCGGATTGAAAATCTGGACATGGAAGACGGTTTTCATTTTATGCTGGTGCGCGCGACGATGAAAAACGGAGAGATTGCGGTCGACCGCTCCATTATCCGGATTGACAATAAGCGCCCGTCCGTTCACCTCATTTCGCCGAATCAAGGCGGCCGCTACAATGAGGAGCTTGAATTTGCGGGCTTGGCGGACGATAACGTCGGCGTGCGCGATGTGAAAATGTCGCTGCGCAAAGGAGACGCCGCCTCCTACCAGATTCCGTCGTTCATTCAGGGGCTCTACCTTGATATGCACATTTGGGGTGCGACGCTGTTCGATATCGGCGTGGGGCTGTCATTCTTTGACGACAACGTAAAAGTGCAGTTCCAGTGGGGGCAATTTACGCAGGCGCAGCGCAACCTTTTTTCTAAAACCGATATGCGCTACGGCGGCGACAATGTTATGGGCATTAAGATTCTTGCGAACGTAACGCGCATCCCGTTTTCGTTCTTTTTGGGGCGCGACTGGGATTGGCTGTCGGCAACGGTTGCAATCGGCGCGGATTTTACCCGCTTTGACGAAACGGCAAGCGGTACGCCGCAGATTCTCTCCGCATTGATCGCGCAAATTGAGTTTCCGCGCGTCAAACTGCAACACGTAAAGGCGTTCAGTTCGTTTGCGCTGTATACGGAAGGCTCGCTGTGGTTCATTCCGACGGATGTTACGGGAACGGTGAAGATTAAAAATCTCATCCCGCAAATATCGGAAGGCATCCGCGTAAATGTCTTTTAGAGGAATGTGCGGACGGAGAAACCGGACGTGAAGGACGCAACCGATCTACCGTCCGCTGCAAGTTTTGAAGTCTCAAAACTTGTCAACTTGCCGTATGCGCGGTGGGCGGGGGAACGGGACGGGGCGGACGGGGGAACAGGATGTGAAAGACGTAACGGGCCTACCGTCCGCTGCATGTTTTGAAGTCTCAAAACGTGTGCAAGCTGCCGTGTGCGCGGCGGACTGAGAAACGGGACGGGGCGGACGGCAGCACCGGACGTGAAGGACGCAACTGGTCTCCCGTCCGCTGCACGCTTCGAAGTCTCGAAACGTGTGCAAGCTGCTGGATACCGGCGGACGACGAGGGAACGGGAGGCGGCGGAGTGTTTTGCGGGCGTGTTGAGTGGCCTTTCTATAAGTTTGTCGTAGGGCAAACTTGAAGCGGACGGCCGACTGGTTATCCTTATTAACGAACCGTTTTCCCGTCCGCCGTCCACTTAGCATGGGTCGATGCGTCCATGGACCGATGCACCCATTGACTATGGACCAATGCGTCCATTTATTATGGACCTCGGCACGTTTTGAAGTCTCGAAACGTGGCAACTTGCCGTATGCGCGGCGGGCGGAAAATGGGTTTAAGGCTTGCCTTGGAAGAATATTTGGTTGAGTGTACAAGACTCGAAATTAAATCGAGCGGAATGCGGCCGCTGCGGCGCGGCTTATCGGAGAAAAATGAAAGTATTGAATCAAAAATCGTTATTCTGCCTGCTTTTGGCAGCGCTGCTGGCTTCCCAAACCGCCTTTGCGGAGTCGGAACGTATGCTGCGCGTGTATCAGACCGTCGATTCGGCATTCGCGCGCAAATCGGATGCCGAGCTGCACATGCTTTTGGCGGAAAACCGCGACGATGCGGAGTACCGTTTGCTTGAAAGTTACGTCATCCGGAAAATCAGGCGGCTTATTACCGAACGCGATTACCGGCTGGCGATGTTGGCGGATCTTGCTGTGCTCGACAATAATTTGGCCAATGAGGAAGCCGTTGAACTGTATTCGGCGATTATCAGCGCGCAGGAGCAGCAAAAGGCGTTGAAGGCGGCGGTCGCCGGGCAGCTGGAAGGCGATGAGGACGGAGAGGAAGCGGACACGGAGGCGCACGTTGCGGAGACCGACGGGGAAATGACGGCGGCCGCGGCGGTTGCGTCGCCTGAGCGGAAACCTGCATGGCGGTATTTTTGGCTTTTTAAGTTCGGTATGCTTGACGGGCTGTTCTTTACGGTAACGGATAAAAAAAGCAGCCGGACATACGATTCGCTCCGGTACGGTATTTCCGCCGACTTACTTTACGAGCAGGCGTTTCAAATGCTGCGCGTCGGGGTAGAGTTCAGCAGCGCGGCGGTTATTGTTCCGTTTTCTAACGGCGACGGCGCCCTCATCGGGAACGTGAACGTGGTGCCGACGTTCGGCTTTCCGGCGTTCAACGAATATGTACAGGCGCGGGCGGGATTTGCGTGTTTCATCAAAAAGGAAACGACCTCCCCGTCCCTGCTCCATAAAACGATTTACACGCCGGTTATCGGCTGCGGTTTTACGCGCATCCCGGTCGGAAATGCGCAATTAAGCGGTTCCGTCGACTATTACCCCGGCCACTTTGCCTATTCCGATTTGTATGCGGCCTTCGGCGGCGCGTTCAACTGCCGCATCCCGCTTTCTACGTTGGAAAGAATCCGGCTGAACTTCAATATCGCTGCCAAAGACAGTCTTTTTATCAAAACCGACGGCATCGAAAACCGCGCCTGCCTCACGCTCGCCATCGGTATTGGAAGCCGCACGCCGTGATGCGCTTCCGGAGCGGCAAAGACATGCTCGCATTGCCGCAAGTGCGCCGTCGGCTTCTTTTGCAGAGAGGCGGCACTGTCCGCATCCTCCTCTGCGGTTGTCTCTTCTGCGGTATCGTGCCCGCTTGAGCCGCATCGACTACGCATCGGCAAACACCGCTTTAATGAGCGCGGCGATATCCATCACTTCTTGCGCGTTGTCCTGTTCGGCAGGCGTAAAGACGCGGGTGAAGCCGAGATTTGCCGCGGTCTTGATGCGGCTTTTGATCTTCGGCACCGCGCGTAACTCTCCGGCAAGGCTCAGCTCGCCGCTGACGGCCGTTCCCAACGGCACGGGGATATCCGTCCGCGCAGAATAAATTGCCGCCGTAAGCTCGCTGCCAGCGCTCGCCGTCGGGTTCTTGTGCAGAGATGCGGCACCGTCCGTATCCTCTGCGGCTGCATCCCCCTTCTGCATCGCTCCCGCTTGAGCCGCATCGACTACGCATCGGCAAAGACCGCTTTAATGAGCGCGGCGATGTCCATCACTTCTTGCGCGTTGTCCTGTTCGGCAGGCGTAAAGACGCGGGTGAAGCCGAGATTTGCCGCGGTCTTGATGCGGCTTTTGATCTTCGGCACCGCGCGTAATTCTCCGGCAAGGCTCAGCTCGCCGATGACGGCCGTCCCCAATGGCACGGGGATATCCGTCCGCGCAGAATAAATTGCCGCCGCAAGCGCGCCGTCAACTGCGCTTTCCGTAAGGCGGATTCCTCCGGCAACGTTGACGTAAATATCCTGCTCGAAGAACTTAATGCCGACGCGCTTTTCAAGAATTGCGGCAATGCGGCTGACGCGCGCGCTGTCGATTTTATCGCTGTAAACGCGGGAAAGGGAGGCTTTTGCCGGAGCGGTGAGCGCTTGGATTTCGACCATAAAAACGCGGTTGCCTTCAAACACGGCCGTGCACGCAACGCCCGCCGGTTGAGCGCCGCTCCGCTTTGACAAAAACATGGTCGCAGGCGATTTTGCGCTTTCAAGTCCTTTTTCGGTCATCAGAAAAATCCCCATCTCGTCCACCGAGCCGAACCGGTTTTTCTGCGCATGTAAAAAACGGACGTCGTCCGCATTGCGTTCAAATGAAATAACGGTGTCCACCATGTGCTCAAGCGTCTTCGGCCCCGCTATGTTTCCGTCTTTGGTAACGTGCGCCGTCATCACCAGCACGCTGTCGCGCTCCTTCACCCAACCGATCAGTTCGTTCGCACTGTATTTGAGCTGGTTCACTGTGCCGGGAATCATGCCCGCCTCCGCCGAATAGACGGTTTGGATGGAGTCGATAATCACAAAAAGCGGGTTGAGCGCATCGAGCGCGTCCAAAATGTCTTCCAGCCGCATGGTGCAAAGGATTTCGACTGCGCCGGAAGGCAGTTTGAGCCGGTCGGCGCGTTCCTTGATTTGTGCCGCCGATTCTTCGCCCGACACGTAGAGCGCCCGCGCCGTTTTTCCGCAGCGCTGCGCAATCGAGGAAGCCGCCTGAATGAGCAGCGTTGACTTTCCGATGCCCGGCTCCCCGCCGATTAAAATTGCCGAATGCCGTTCCGCCCCGCCGCCAAGCACGATGTCGAATTCGTCGATTCCGGTAAAAAGACGCGCGGACGAGTCGGCGCAGACGGACGCGAGCGGCACCGGCTTTACCTTTTGCGTAACGGGCGCGCCCCGCCCCGCAGGACTGACCGCATTAGCGTCAACGATGTGCTCTTCAAGGCAATTCCACTCGCCGCATTCCGGACAACGCCCCAGCCACCGCGGTTGGGTGTATCCGCAGTTTGAGCATTTATACATGATTGATCCGTTTTTCTTCGCCATGCGTCCCCCATTTTGAACGGCTCCGCACCGGTGCGCCGTTTTGCCGCCGTTCGATGCGGGCGACTATACTATAATTAGGGCGTTTTTTCAAAAAACGGAGGCGAACGAAGAGGCGCTACGCCGGAGCGTTCGCCTCCGCATCAGGGAGCGGCGCGCGCGGCGCAATCAAATCCTTTACCGCCTCTCCCGCCAGAATGAATCCTGCAACGGGCGGCACAAATGCAATGCTTGCCGGAGGGGAACGGCGGGCGGCCGCGTGCGCGTCAGGGGATTCGGCATCGGGAGCTCCTGCATCGGCGGCAGCGGGATGGGCGCACCGGCTTTCCGCCGCAGCATCATGATGAACGGCGGGCGTTTCCGTCGAATAGACGACTTTGAGCTGCGGTATGTTGCGCTTCCGCAATTCGCGCCGCATAACCCGCGCCAGCGGGCAGACGGACGTTTCAAACACATCGGCGACGGTAAACGCGGCTGGATTCAGTTTGTTGCCGGTTCCCATGCAGCTGATAATCGGCACCCGGAAAGTATGCGCTGCCTGCACGAGCGCAATCTTCGAGCCGACCGAATCGATTGCGTCGATGATATAGTCGAATTGCGAAAAGTCGATTGCGCCGGCCGTTTCCGGACTAAAAAACAGCCGGTGCGTAACGATGCGGCAGGCGGGATTGATGTCGGCAAAGCGGGATGCCGCCGCGTCGACCTTGTACGCGCCTTCCGTCGAACGCAGCGCAAAAAGCTGCCGATTCATATTCGATACGTGAATGCGATCGTTATCGACCAAATCAAGCGCCCCGACGCCGCTGCGCACCAACGCTTCCGCCGCATAACTGCCGACCCCGCCCAATCCGAAAACTGCAATATGCGCGCGAGCCAACGCCTCCAGCGCCGCCGCGCCAATCAACCGCTCCGTCCGAGAAAATAGATCTTCCATATGACACCACTGCGCGGACTGTAGCACAAACCGGAACGTGTGGAAAGAAATCGGGTATGCGCGGGGAGGTGGGGGCAGAGCGGGAGCGGCGGCTTACTGTTCCTTTATATCTTTTGCCGGTCATTTTTTATTTAAATACGAAAACCTTTGTTCCTGCTGCCAAACGGGACAGCGGTGCAAAGGTTTAACTTATTACTACTCTTTTGTCAGTCATAGACTTCGATATAAAGATTCTCCTGCGATGCCTCTAGTCCATCGCTAATGCCTTGCAAGACAGTTATTGCATCAAGGCTTTCACAACCGGTTGTGATTACCATCGCACTCATCAGCAGAGCAAAGATGCCTATCATAAAAATTATTTTTCTTCGTTTCATCCGTTTCATCTTCCTTTTGCAGCATTCGCTGTGTTATTGCAAATACCTGAACTTTTCGAGATTCGGTTCAGGTATCCACGCCTCATATGTCATTCGCGTATTATTTATGATATGGATTATCGAATGCGCGCGTACTTATCTGTTCTCAAAATAGAAACTAAAAGCAGACTGACGAACGGAAACAAGATCACTTGGAAAATAGTGCGACCGGGAAATTCTAACTCTTTTACTAAAAGTGTATGTTGCACTCTCTCCCGCTAAAAGAGAAAATTCATTTTCGTTCTGAGGAGTAATATTTACGGTATAATTCGAGCGATTATAAAAGGTATACTTAAATCCTGTCTCGCTTTGATCAGCTGCATTATTTACACCGTTGTTGATACCGCTATTAATGCTGTTGCCGACCGCTTTAACCGTATCCGCGTCGCACCCCAGAGAGAAAAACAATATACCGGCAACCGCGAATACTGTTCCCACTATTGAAAACAGTTTCTTTTGTGTGTTCATGATGAACACCTCCTTATAAATTGATTCATTGAGCTTTTTACTCAATTTAATTGGTATAGGCATAGTATTATCAATTAAATATTATGTCAAATGAAAAAGCATCATTTTATACTGATAGATATGAATAGATATCAGCAAGAATTTGTTGCAAATATAAAAAAGTACAGAATAAAGAGAGGCTTTTCCCAGTCGTATTTTGCGGAGTTATGCGATGTGGCGACCGGCACGATTGGAAACATCGAATGCGGAATTGCAAAACCGTCTTTTGATTTGATTATAAAAATGTCGGAAGTCTTTCAAATACATCCGGCGCTTTTATTTTCCGAAGATCCGGCTGTCGATTACCTCGAAAATAGAAATGCCCGCGAACTCTTGAAAGAAATAAAATCGATAATCGAAAACTATCTTGCAGAATAGAAATACCCGCGTTTACACTCGGCAAGTCCGGAAAACATGTCCTCCGGTGCGGCAGATTTCAAAAGGTGATGGAGGGTTCGGACGGAGAATCCTTCGGCAGCAGCAATGAACAGCAGCGGTATATTCGGCAGATGCAAAGCGAGGTTTTTGGGTAACAAGAAAAATTGAAATCCGCATTCGGGAGCTGCGCAGGAAGTTTTCTCTGAGAATTGCACAAATTATTCCGTCACGCACAAATTCAGCGGGCACGAACTTGATTAGAGGATACCTTAATCGGCGGCTTAAAGGCATCCGGAGAACTCGGCTCAAACGCGATGAAGTGTCTCCATTTTTGGCAAAAAGGATCTTTTTTTGCTTGGCGTCCCAGGACACGCTTGCATGTTTTTAAAGGAGAAAACGCGAGCGGGTGCCCAAGCTACCTCCGTCATTCCGCATGCCGTGTCCACCCGCATTACGTCGGGACAGTGCCCCTCATTATACTGGGCCGGTGTGGCCCATTACCATACGGGATATCTGCCTGGTACGGCTTCTGCTTCATCGGCTTCGCCAGCCTTGCCGCATCCTGCCGTGCCTGGTCGGCCGTCGTTACCACTTTTGCATACCGCTCGACGTAGCGGAGCGGGCCTCCCAATCCTCCTCCGGCATTCATGTGCCCGTATCCACCACTGCCCACTGCTGTCTCCGCCCTCCCGTATTATGCTAGGGTGCTGTGTCCCATTTCATACGGGAGACCTGCCTGGTACGGTTTCTGCTTAATCGGCTCCGGCAGCCTACGCCCTCTCCGGCATCTGCACGCCCGTTTCCCCAACTGTCGGCATGAACGCCCCCGCCATTTCACCGCTCGTCAAACCGGAGCGGAGGTCCAAGATCTACCGTCATTTGTGTGCTTCTTCTCTCCTTCCGTCGGCACACAAGCCGCTCACAGCTTCCCCGCTCGTCAAACCAGAACGGCCACCCAAGACTCTCGTCCTCTGTGTGCCCATGCTTCCCTTGCACTCGCATGCGAGTCTCTCGCCGAATCTTCGCTCAGAACCTGTTTAATACTAAGAAATAAGCTATAATTAAAAGAATGAGAAAGCAATATCCCATCGACATAACGCGCGAACAATTCGAACAAATCCGCCCCTTATTAGAAAGCGGCTGCTAATGGCGCATGTTGCCGTTCGGATTCCACAAATGGAATACTGTCTACTATTATTTTAGTATATGGAATAAGCCCCAGGATGAAAACATGAACCGTTTACATCAATGCTTAAAAAATAGTTGGACAGGAGCATACCAGACTGAGGGGCATCTCCTGCAAGATATCTTTTCTTATAGTCGATGTGCAGCCGTCGGCAGAGTTTGATGCGCAACCGGTGACGCGCGATAGCGAATATATACTGCGCGATTGCGCCGCAAACCGAGTTCATAATGAGCACCGCCGCAATTTTTACCACATCGCTGAGGGCGAGCTTGTTGACTGCCACTGAGGCGAGCGTGAGGAAAAACGCATTTATTAAATTGAACGGAATGCACTCGGCAAGCAATGTTTTTGCCGCCCGCAGTTGATTAAACACCGGCGTAATTCCCTTCGCGCGGTTTTCAGCGACGGTCATAAACTCCCGTTTGTACCGCGCTAAATCGGCGGGTTTGGTCATAAATAAATAGTACATTTTTTACTCCCCAAAAAGGCTGGTTCTCAGCGTGTAGAGGTCGTCCATGACGCGCTCGGCGGTGTCTTCAATGTCTTGCAGGCGTTCGTTGAAGAACCTTCTTAAAAAGGCAGTCATGTCGGCGCTTCCTGTGCGCTTTCGCTGCCAAAGCCTTTATTGTAGAAATACGTTTCAAGTTCTTTTTTAAGATTCAGATTCATCGTGCGCCTTCTGTCGGTTGTCTTCTGCATATAAACTGCTCTCCACTTTCTTTATCCTTTCTCCAATCCAGCGCATAACGGGAACCGCCATACTGTTACCGATTGCTTTATAGCGCGGCGCGTCGGGGCATTCGTCAGCAGGCTTTCCGCGATACGCGATCTGTGTCCAGTTGTCGGGGAAACCTTGCAGGCGTTCGCATTCAAGCGGCGTAAGGCGGCGTATTCTTTGCCCGTCTTTTATCAGCGTCTCGCTCCCGCCGCCGAAATCGCCGCCCGCCGCCCGCCGCCCTTACCGTCCCTACGCCGCTTTTGTACTGTGCAAAAGAGCCTTGCGTATAACTTTCAACCGCAAATACATTGTTTAAGATTGTATCGCAGTCAAATCCGCGCATTCCAAAGCTTGTCGTAAGCGTTCCGGCAATTTCTTTCCTCTCGACTTTGCCCGCCTTAAAATGAGCCGAATGTTGTTCCGGTTCAAATAATACTTTTGTGGCAAGGTCTGTCCGGTTATCACGATGTCCGACAACGAAGACTCTGCGCCTGTTCAATGTCTATATGTAAGTCCGTATATTTAACAGTCATATTATTCCTCCCTCTAGTCCTTGAGCTTTTGAATATCATCCGCCGTAGCTCCCATGCCGACTAACAGCAAAGTGCAATAGCCGATAATATCCGCTACGTCGTTTATACGCGGCGTTTCGTCCGCGTTCGCCATAATACGTCCGAGTTTATCGTCAAGGCGAATGAGGATTGAATTCTTTGCGTCGCCTTTGTAAAAAATCCGTTTCGGATGTAATGCGCTGTCCCCGTACTTTTGATTTTTGTACAGTAACAGGTCGCGCATTGCCTCCGTTATCTCCGTGATTTTTTGCTGTGTGTTTGTGGTTTCCGTCATTTGTTTAGTCCTCCTCTTCATTTTCATAACTGAGAGCGACATGACAAGCCGGATATTTCTTGTCAATTTCCGCTTCCAACAGCAATTTATTGGTGTAACTACGGTCGCATTTCCGTATTCCAAATTCCAAATGGAAGAAAGAAATTTAAAGTAAGTTTTCCAACCACCTCCGCGTCAAAGTCGATGTTTTGCTCCTTTGCGTATGCAATTATTTCGTTGAGCGTCATTTATTCCTCTTTTCCTCTCGTTTCCTTTACTTTGAATGCAATAACCCATACATACGGATTGCTGTCCCAGTCGTTATTTCCTCGCTTTTCATATATCTCTTGCCATGTTTTATAAAAGCCGATACGCGCTGTTTTTTTTATGACTTTATTTCCGTTCGGGAGGCAGGTAACAAGTGAAAGCGGTATTTGCTGCAAATCGAATGGACTGCACGGCTCCGCGCCCTCTGCGATTGCGTCCTCTTCCGTTATATCTTGCAGTCGTTCTTTCCGAATGCTTGTAACTTCCAAGAAAATGCGTGCGGCATCTTTCGGCATATGAATTGACGGTTTCCAAGAAAATGGAAAGTCGGCGTCGTTCATTTCGCGGTACATGGGGTGCGCTTTATACAAATAATCTCCATTCGGAGCCTGCGCCCACGTCTCGCGGACATACAGAATATCGCCTGCGGTATAGGGCGGGATATCGGTTTTGGCAATTCTGCGGGTTTGCGTTTTGTGCCCGTCGGTAATCGAGCGCACCATGTCGGTGCGGAATAAAATCGGTTTTTCTTTGGTCATTTATCAGTACTCCGTTTTTCAGTGTGTAATCATTACGCACAGCACGATTGTCATGCAGATTATAAAAACGATTGTTTCCATTCCTCATTTATCTCCATCAAATCAAATAAACGCTCCGTGTCCGTCTGGCATGGACTGCCTGTATTTTCAGGCAGCCCGATTCCCTCACTATCTTGCAGTCTGCGGCGGAGGCGGAATGTTTACGATGCCGCCGGATGCGGTGAGCGGAACATATTGCGGGACGAGAATTCCGTTCCACTTCTCGTAATACGCCATCTGCTCCTCATGCTTCCACTGCTGTTGCTGCACCGCCATATTTTGCGCGACCTTAGAGTTGTAGTAGGCGATTCCGTCTGCTTCGGCTTTCTTTGCCTTCGCCTCGTTTTCAGCCTTTATTAACTGCGCCTCCGCGTCCAGCTGCATCGCCTGCTTTTTAGCTTCAGCTTCACGGACAAGTTTCTGCGCGTTCGCCGCCTTCGGCGCAATCGAATACTTTTTTATCTTCGACACGAAAGGCGCGTGGAAGGTAAGTCCCGGTTGAATGACGTCTCCGACGACCTTGCCCAAAACATACTGCACGCCCCGTTCCCGCTGCTGGACGATTGAGCATGAGTTAA
>CAUTZW010000023.1:0-33272 GCA_963543045.1 uncultured Treponema sp. | reverse complement strand
AATGAGCAAGCTAGCCAGTTTTTGCCGGTCGGCAAAACTGGAAGCGGTCGGTCGACCAAGTTAAGTCTGTAAAATACAATTTTCCCGTCCGCCCCCGCAGGGGTACCCGCGACCAACAACGAGTTTGCCGCAGGCAAACTCGGGCGGGCGGTACGACGCATATCCCATAAACGGTGCTGTATCTGCCGCCCGCGTTTTGACTAAACCGCGTCATCCGGTATAATGGGATGCAAATCAGCCGGTTGAGGCGGGCTGGTTTTAGCATTCATGCCTTAGAGGAGTACGCAATGGCATCATTGTACGGGGATTTTCTCGGAGAAAATAGGGAGTTTACCGGATATTGGGATTTGAAGCGGAATTGCCGCCTCAAGGCTCCTGAAAACTTTAACTTTGCATACGATATTGTAGACCGCTATGCAAATGAGTATCCGGGAAAACGTGCGCTCGTGTGGTGCGATGACAATGGGGATGAGCGTATTTTCACTTTCAACGATATTTCGACGGAATCCAAACGCGCCGCGTATTTTCTTACCTCTCAAGGAATTAAAAAGGGAGATGCGGTCATGCTCATTCTCCGCCGCCGCTATGAGTTCTGGATTCTTGCGCCTGCGCTCCACCGGATTGGGGCAATTCTTGTTCCGGCTACCGAACAGCTGTTGCAAAAAGACATTGAATACCGCACGAACGCGGCAAAAATCAAAATGATTATTTCTTACGACAACCAGCCGCTGCAAGCGGAAATTGAAAAGGCAATGCCGGCTTCAAAAACCGTTCAAACGCTTGTAACGGTTGGAGCGGAGCGGGAGGGCTGGCTTCAATTTCATAAGGAAACGGAAAAGTGCGCGGCGGAATTTCCGCGTCCGGTAGGGGATGCGGCCACGCACAACGAAGACCCGATGCTCATGTATTTTACCTCCGGCACGTCGGGCTATCCTAAAATGGTGCTCCACAACTTTCTGTACCCCATCGGCCACATCATCACCGCAAAATACTGGCATAAGGTTGTCGATGACGGGCTGCATCTGACGATTGCGGAAACCGGCTGGGCAAAAGCGTCGTGGGGGAAGCTCTACGGGCAGTGGATTTGCGGAACGGCTCTTTTTGTCTACGACATGAACAGCTTTAAACCGGACAAGATGCTGCAAAAAATCGCGCAATACGGGATCACGACATTCTGCGCGCCGCCGACGGTCTACCGGTATTTGATTCGGCAAGACCTTTCGCGCTACGATTTGTCAACGGTTGAACGGTACACGACGGCAGGCGAGGCCTTGAACGGCGAAGTCTGCAATAAATTCTACGAGTTTACCGGAAAGAAGATTTTTGAAGGCTACGGCCAAAGCGAATCTGCGATTATTGCGGGAAACTTTCTCGATGAACCGATTCGTCCGGGGTCGATGGGACGCGCCTCTCCCGCCTATGAAGTTGAAATTTTCGACAATAACTGCGTTCCTGTTGCGGCGGATGAAACCGGAGAGCTCGTCATCCGCGTGGATCGCGATTATCCGTTCGGCCTTTTGACCGGCTATTACCGCGATGTTGCGCTCACAGCCGATGCCTTTGACGGCGGCGTTTACCACACGGGCGACCTTGTGTATCAGGATAAGGACGGCTACATCTGGTTCGTTGGGCGCAAAGACGACATTATCAAGTCCTCCGGCTACCGGATTAGCCCGTTTGAAGTCGAATCCGTCCTGCAGCAGCACCCATCCGTAATGGAATGCGCGGTTACCGGCGTGGAGGATTCAAAACGGGGGCAGGCGGTCAAAGCGACTATCGTGCTTTCTCCGGGCTATCAGCCGAGCCGCGAGCTTGAAATCGAGCTGTTTGATTTTGTAAAGCACGAAACGGCGCTCTACAAATGCCCGCGCATCATCGAATTCGTGCAGGAATTACCGAAAACAATCAGCGGCAAAATCCGCCGCGTCGAAATCCGCGAAAAAGACAACGGCAAAAAACCGGAAAACGTAAAGCAGGAGTTTTAGCGGGGGCCTCGGCCGAACCGCACGCCCGTTTGCCGCGCCGCCTTATAATCCGGCGGAACGGCCTGCGTTCAAGGCGCGCAAAAACATTTTATCTATTGACGATTTTATTCCGATCTTACTATTTTAGAAGAAAATAAATACACGGGGTTAAAACAATGAACGAATCTTCGGATGAAGAACTTCAAGAAGAGCAGATCGGCTCCGAAACCAATGCGGACGAAAAATGCGAAGGGACGGACGGGCAGCCGGAAACAGCGGCGGAACTTTCCGACCGGGAGAAAATCGAAAAGCTGGAAAAAGAGAATGCGGAGCTTAAAGATCAGCTTTTGCGCCGCGCGGCGGATTTTGACAACTACCGTAAGCGCGTCATAAAAGAGAAAGCTGAAACCGCCGAGTACGCCAATTCCAATCTGCTGGCGGACTTGCTTGAAAGCCTCGACAACTTTGACCGCACGGTTGACGCTGCGGCAACGGCGTCCGACGCGAAATCCATTGCCGACGGTATCAAAATGATCAACACGGCGCTCGTGTCAATGCTGGAAGCAAAGTACGGACTGACAAGTTTCGGAAAAGCGGGCGAGCCGTTCTGTCCCGAAGAGCACGAGGCGCTTCGGAGCGAAGAAGGCGGCGTTTCCGAGCCGGTCTTAAAAGAAATCTATCTGAAAGGCTATAAGCTTAAAGACAGAATTATCCGGCACGCAAAAGTTATGGTAACGATGCCGGAATCTGCAAAATCGTAATAAGCCGGAAATCCGGTTTGCTTTCAAATCAATGTGTTTTTGACTTTAGGAGGAATAGAAAATGGGAAAAATTATCGGTATAGACCTTGGAACAACGAATTCGTGCGTTGCGGTTATGGAAAACGGCGAGCCGGTCGTCATTCAAAACTCTGAAGGCGGACGCACCACGCCGTCAATCGTCGGTTTTACGTCCAAAGGCGACCGCATTGTCGGACAGCCGGCAAAAAACCAAATGGTTACCAATCCGAAAAACACCGTATATTCGGTAAAGCGGCTCATCGGGCACCGCTTCGGGGAATTGCAGGGGGAGGCGACGAAGCTTCCGTACACGGTCGTCGATAACGGCGCGGACTGCCGCGTTGAAGTCGAACAGAGCGGCGAGAAAAAGCAGTACAGCCCGCAGGAAATCAGCGCGTTTATTCTGCAAAAGATGAAAAAGACGGCGGAAGACTACCTCGGCGAAGAAGTGACGGAAGCGGTTATCACCGTCCCCGCGTACTTCAACGACTCTCAGCGGCAGGCGACCAAAGACGCCGGAAAGATTGCGGGGCTTGACGTCAAGCGCATTATCAACGAGCCGACGGCTGCGTCCCTCGCGTTCGGTTTTAATAAGGATCAGAAAAACGATAAAACGATCGCCGTTTACGATTTGGGCGGCGGTACCTTCGATATTTCCATTTTGGAACTCGGCGACGGCGTTTTTGAAGTCAAATCGACGAACGGAAACACGCACCTCGGCGGAGACGACTGGGATCGCTGCGTTATCGACTGGCTCATTGCCGAATTCAAAAAGGATACGGGAATCGACCTGTCCGGAGACCCGATGGCGATGCAGCGTCTGCGCGAAGCTGCCGAAAAAGCGAAAATCGAACTTTCGGCGCAGACAAGCACGGATATAAATCTTCCGTTTATTACGGCGGACGCAAGCGGTCCGAAGCACCTGCAAAAGTCTCTGACACGCGCGCAGTTTGAGCAGATGACCGACCACCTGTTCCAAGCGACAAAGGAGCCGTGTATCAAGGCATTGAAGGACGCGGAAATTACGGCGGACAAAGTTGACGAAGTTTTGCTTGTCGGCGGTTCGTCCCGCATGCCGAAAGTGCAGGAAATCGTAAAACAGATTTTCGGAAAAGAAGGCAGCCGCGCGGTAAACCCCGACGAAGCGGTTGCGGTTGGAGCTGCAATTCAGGGCGGCGTTCTCAAAGGCGACGTAAAAGACGTTCTTTTGCTTGACGTTACGCCGCTTTCACTCGGAATTGAAACGATGGGCGGAGTATTTACCAAACTCATTCCGCGCAACACGACAATTCCGACAAAGAAGAGCCAGATATTCTCCACCGCTGCGGACAGCCAGACTGCGGTCAGCATTCACGTATTGCAGGGAGAGCGCGAAATGGCGGCGCAGAACCGCACGCTCGGAAACTTTGACCTTGTGGGCATTCCGCCGGCTCCGCGCGGCGTTCCGCAGATTGAAGTTACATTCGATATCGACGCGAACGGCATCGTACACGTTTCCGCAAAAGATTTGGGAACGGGCAAGGAACAGCACATTCAGATTACGTCGTCCAGCGGTTTGAGCGAAGACGAAATTAACCGCATGGTAAAAGACGCTGAAGCGAATGCTGCTTCCGACAAAGAAAAACGCGAAGCCGTTGACGCGAAAAACGAAGCGGACTCGCTTATTTACGCGACGGAAAAGAGTCTGAAAGACTTGGGCGCGAAGGTGAGCGACGCGGAAAAGCAGAATATCGAAACTGCCGTTGCGGAGCTTAAAAAAGCGGTGGAAAGCGGCAATACCGCCGACATCAAAGCGAAGACCGAAAGCTTAAAGCAGGCGTCGTACAAACTTGCCGAAGAAGCCTACAAACAGCAGGGCGCTCAAGCGGGCGCAGGAGCTGCCGATACGGGCTCGGCAGGAAACGGCGGCGCGTCAGCTTCCGGTTCGGGAGAGGCGAAGAGCGGATTCGACAAAGGCTCCGCCGAAGATGTCGCATACGAAGTCCACGACGATAAATAAAACGTACGGAAGATATGCCGTCTGATCTTGCAGGCGGCATATCATTTTCAGCTGAATGCTCGCGTTGCGGCTTTTTCCGCTGATCGATGCGCAGTCCGGCGCATGAGCGGCATTCGGCAATTTCCGTAAAAGACCGGACAGGAACGATTTACCATCATTTCATTTTATGCAATTTTAAGAATATCCAACATTCAGCAGGTTTATTATGGCGAAACGTGATTATTACGAGGTACTGGGGGTTGCAAAAGACGCCGCCCTTGACGACATAAAGAAGGCTTACAGAAAACTTGCCATCAAATATCATCCAGACAAAAATCCCGGAGACAAAGAAGCCGAAGCGAAATTCCGCGAGGCGACGGAAGCGTACGAGGTTCTTTCCGACGATAAAAAGCGTCCGATTTACGATCAATACGGTTTTGCCGGGCTTGAAGGAATGGGCGGAGGCGGCGGTGCGCAATATTCGCACGCGTTTAACGACTTTGCAGATCTGTTCGGCAGCATGGGCGGCGGGTTCGGCAGCATCTTTGAAAGCTTTTTCGGCGGCGGGCAGTCGGCTCGGAACAGAGGCGGCCCGTCAGAAGGCGCAAGCCTCCGGTACGGCTTAAACATATCGTTTAAGGAAGCCGTTTACGGCACGAAGACGACGATTCATTTTCGGCATAATGAAACCTGCGAGGTCTGCCATGGAAGCGGCGGGGCAGCGGGCGCAACGCGCTCGACCTGCCAGAAGTGCGGCGGCTCCGGGCAAGTCGTGCATAGCACGGGCTTTTTCAGTATGCAGCAGCCGTGTCCGGACTGCAAGGGAATGGGCATCAAAATCGATAAGCCGTGTAAAAATTGCGGCGGTTCCGGAGTAAAAGAAAAAAATAAAACGCTGTCGCTTACGATTCCGGCCGGCGTCGACAACGGAAAGCGCATCACCATTCCGCAGCAAGGGGATGCGGGAGAAAACGGCGGCCCGGCGGGAGATTTGGTCGTCGTGATTCGCGTTGACGAGCATCCGTACTTCCAGCGGGATCGGGCGGACTTGTACTGTGCTGTTCCGATCAGCTTTTCGCAGGCGGTGTTGGGCGCGGACATCACGATTACGGCGCTTGACGGTAAAAAAATCGAATTGAAGATACCGGAGGGAACGGCCAACGGCAAGCTGCTGCGGATAAAGGGCGCGGGCGTTCCGGTCGGCGCGACGCAACACGGGGACTTGTATGTCAAAGTCATCGTGCAAATGCCGCAGTCGGTTTCCGCTCCGCAAAAAGAGCTGCTTAAAAAATATATGGAAATCGAAAAGCCGAAGAAAGAGCCGCCGCTTATCAAACTTACGTGAATGCAGCACCTGCGGCGTAAGAATAAGTGTTTAATAGAAGATAATTATAAAATTCGGCATACGGAAGGTGCCGATGTGCAAAGCCGGAAGTGCGACTTGCCGGCACGGGAAGGTTTTGCCGCCGAATCTTGCAAAGTCGCCTGCGAACGGAGCGTGAGCGGCACGATCTGAATGGGCTCGTGCATAGCGATTGCGTTCTTTAGGTGCAGTCCCGCAGTATGGATAGCCCGCATCGGGCTTACGGGAAATGCGTTGGTGCAGCCGGAAAACTTCCGGCGCGATCGAAAGGCACCCAATGCTGCGCAGGCTACCGCTTCCGCATCTGCGATTTGCTCCAAAAGATAAAGCGGATTGAGAGCACGTAAAACCGGAAGTGTAGCTTGCCGACACGGGAACATTTAGCCGCCGAGTTTTTGCAAAGTCGCCTGCGAACGGGGCGTGAGTGGTGCGACCTGAATAGAGCTCGCATGTAGCGATTGCGTTCTTTTGGCGCGATCCCGCAGTATAAATGTCCTGTATCCGGCTTATGGGAAATGCGTTGGTGCCGCCGGAAAACTTCCAGCGTGATCGAAAGTCGCCCGAGACTGCGGCGGCTGCCGCTTCCGAGTCGGCGAGGTATCCGCGATTCTCTCCAAAAGATAAAGCGGATTGAGAGCGCGTAAAACTCCGGAAGATTAGCTTGTCAGCACGGGAATGTTTTGCCGCCGAATCTTGCAAAATCGCCTGCAAACAGGCGTGAGCGGCGCGAGCTGATTTGAGCTCGTGCATAGCGATTGCGTTCTTTGGGCGCACTCCCGCAGTGTGAACACCCCGCATCCGGCGTACGGGAAATGCGTTGGTGTCGCCGGAAAACTTCCGGCGCAGTCGAAAGCCGCCCGATATTGCGCCGCCTGCCGCTTCCGCATCGGCAATGCATTCACGATTCGCTCTAAAAAGATAAAGCGGATTGAGAGTGCGCAAAGCCGGAATAGTGGCTTTCCGGCATGGGAAGGTCTTGCCGCCGAATCTTTGAAAAATCGCCTGCGAACGGGGTGGGAGCGGTGTACCCCGAATAGAGCTCGTACGTAGCGCTTGCATTCTTTGGGCGCAGTCCCGCAGTATGAACACTCCGCATCCGGCTTACGGGAAATGCGTTGGTGCCGCCGGAAAACTTCCGGCGCAGTCGAAAGGCGCGCGATGCTGCGCCGGTTGCCGCTTCCTCATCCGCGATGCATCTGTGTTTCGCTTCAAAAGATAAACCGGATTGCGAGCGCGCAAAGCCGGAAGTGCGGCTTGTCGGCACGGGAACGTTTTGCCGCCGAATCTTGCAAAATTGCCTGCGAACGGGGCGTGAGCGGCGTGACTTGAATTAGATTCATGCATAGCGATTGCATTCTTTGGCCTCCGCCCTGCAGTATGAATACCCTGCATCCAGCTTATGGGACATACGTTGATGCTGCGGAAAATTTCCGGCGCGATCGAAAGCCGCCCGCTGCTGCGCTGGCTGCCGCTTCTGCATCGGCGAGGTATCCGCGATTCGCTCCAAAAGATAAAGCGGATTGAGAGCGTGCAAAAAAGCCGCTATACTCGCCGCCATGCATTTTAAATGGGATAAAAAATATCGTAAAAAACTGGTGCGGGCTGCTGTGCTCGCCGTTGCGTGTGCGTATTTGGGGACGGCGAGCTTCCGCGCGTATCGGCAACTCCGGCCTCAGGCGCTGCCGCCATCCTCTCCTGAACAGATCCGCGCGTTGAATGCGGCGCTCGATGCGCGCTTTCCGCAACGGAATGCCGTCGTAAAGCCGCTGCCGTATCCGGTAAAACCTGCCGTTTTGAATGTCGGCGCTGCCGCTGCGATTGCCGTTGATGCTGCGAACGGAAATATTTTGTACGAAAAAAATGCCGATATTCCCATTCCTCCGGCTTCTCTGACGAAGATTGCGGCAATGTTCGTCGTCTGCAAAGAAATCGCCGCCGGCCGCATTGCGTACACGGATACGGTGCCCCTGCCGCCCGAATCATGGGCGTGCAATATGCCGCCGCGCTCATCGCTCATGTTTTTGGGAAAGAATCAGCGGGTAACGGTCGAAGAACTTTTGACCGGACTTGCTGTTTGTTCGGGAAACGATGCCGCCTATGCGCTTGCCCATTACGTTTCCGGCGGAATGGCTCCCTTCATTGCGCGCATGAACGCGGAGGCGGCGGCGTTGGGTTTGTCGCACACGCATTTTGAAGAGGTTTCAGGGTACAGCGAAAAAAATACTACGACTGCGCAGGATATGGCCGCGCTAGCCTGCGCCTATCTTACCGAATTTCCGGAAACGCTCGATAAGTTCCATGCAAAGCGTTCATTTAAGTACCCGAAGGAGCGCAATCTTGCTCCGGAAGACCGGAAAAAATCCCGCGTGCAAGATTTTTCGCACGGTTTGCCGGAGCATATCACGATGGGCATTTATCAGGAAAATACCAACCCGCTGCTCGGCACGATGGACGGCTGCGACGGATTGAAGACCGGCTACATCGAAGAAAGCGGCTACAATCTTGTGCTGACGGTAAAGCGCGGCGGAATGCGCATTATTTCCGTTACGATGGGCGGGCTGGGGCAAAACCACGCGGAAGGCAATGCGTGGCGGGTTAAAGACGGCACGCAGATTATGGAATGGGCGTTTTCGACTTTTGCCGATTACCGGAATCCATCCGTGTTCCGTTCGTATACCGTTCCGGCGGTGTTTGCGGAATACCAACGGGTGCGCTTCGTTCCTGCATACCGGCCGGAAGCCTTGAGCGTTCCGGTTCGGGCGGCGTCTCAACCGACCGACGCTTTAAATGAGGTATCGGTGGAGGTGAGCATTCCGCGCGTTATCAGGGGAGCGGTGCGGGCAGGAGATGCGCTCGGCACGCTCGAATATCGAATGAACGGCATTGTGTTGGAAAAGATTCCGCTGACGGCGGAGCGGACGATACGCCGTGCGCATTGGTGGCTGTGCGCCGCCGACCTTCCAGCGCAGCTCGCGGTGCGTTTTCTATAAAAGCCGCGCACTGCCGCCGTACAGCGGGCGGCATCTCGACCGGCCGACGCTTTAAATGAGGTATCGGTGGAGGTGAGCATTCCGCGCGTCATCAGGGGAGCGGTGCGGGCAGGAGATGCGCTCGGCACGCTCGAATATCGAATGAACGGCATTGTGTTGGAAAAGATTCCGCTGACGGCGGAGCGGACGATACGCCGTGCGCATTGGTGGCTGTGCGCCGCCGACCTTCCAGCGCAGCTCGTGCTGCGTTTTCTGTAAAAGCCGCGCACTGCCGCACAGCAGGTGCGCCTCGTTCCTGCATACCGGCCGGAAGCCTTGAGCGTTCCGGTTCGGGCGGCATCTCAACCGGCCGATGCTTTAAATGAGGTATCGGTGGAGGTGAGCATTCCGCGCGTTATCAGGGGAGCGGTGCGGGCAGGGGATGCGCTCGGCACGCTCGAATACCGGATGAACGGCATTGTGTTGGAAAAGATTCCGCTGACGGTGGAGCGGATGATACGCCGTGCGCATTGGTGGCTGTGCGCCGCCGACCTTCCAGCGCAGCTCGTGCTGCGCTTTCTATGAAAGCCGCGCGCTGCCGCCGCACAGCGGGCGGCATCTCAACCGGCCGATGCTTTAAATGAGGTATCGGTGGAGGTAAGCATTCCGCGCGTTATCAGGGGAGCGGTGCGGGCAGGGGATGCGCTCGGCACGCTCGAATACCGGATGAACGGCATTGTGTTGGAAAAGATTCCGCTGACGGTGGAGCGGATGATACGCCGTGCGCATTGGTGGCTGTGCGCCGCCGACCTTCCAGCGCAGCTCGTGCTGCGCTTTCTATGAAAGCCGTGCACGACCAGTGCGCGTATAGTGTTCCGGCGGTGTTTGCGGAATACCAGCGCGGGAGTGCCGCACAACGGAACTGCCGCTGCACGAGCGATCCGCTCCGCTTTTTCGGCACGCCCGCAACATTGCCTTGCAGCTGCCGAAAACCGGAACGGAGCGTGTTACAGCGTCCGCAGAATGTCGCCGAAGACGCCTGCCGCAGTTACCTCCGCTCCAGCGCCGTACCCGCGCACGGTCAACGGAATCGGGCGGTAGCGTTCCGTCGTAAAGACGAATGCGTTTTCGCCGCCGCGCACGCCGTACAGCGGATCGCTGCCGCTTACTTCAAGCATACCGACGCTGCACTTGCCGTCTTGAATGGCGGCGCCCATCCGCAGCACCTTGCCGTCTTTTTTGAGGGCGGCAATCTTTTCGGCAAAATAGCCGTCGACTTCCGGCAGATGCGCCATAAACTCATCGGCGGAACCGGACGAATCGAATCCGTCGGGAAAAACGGGATGAATCGTTATATCTTTGAGTTCCAGCTCCAATCCCGCTTCGCGCGCGATAATCAGCGCCTTACGCGCAACGTCCATCCCGCTCAAGTCGTCGCGCGGGTCGGGTTCGGTGAATTTCAGCGCGCGCGCTTCGCTCACCGCCTGACTGAACGGCATCCCGTCGTCGAGTTTTCCGAAAATGTACGAAAGCGAACCGGACATGATTCCGGTAAAGCCGGTCAATTTGTCGCCGCTTTTAAAGAGTGTTTGCAGCGTATCGATAATCGGAAGGCCTGCGCCGACATTCGTTTCGTATAAAAACCGGCGGCGCATCTTGCCGGCCGTGCAGCGCAGCGCACGGTAAAAGTCCATCGGCATGGAATTTGCGCGCTTGTTCGGCGTAACGACCGAAATGCCGGCGTTTAAAACGTCCAAATAGCGTTCCGGCAAATCGTAGGAGGCGGTGCAATCGACGAACACCGGATTCACCGGCCGATTTTCCTTTACAAAGCGGATCATCGTGTCGACGCTTGACTTTTCGCGCGCCTCTTTCAGCGCGTCCCGCCAATTTTGCAAATCGATACCGGCAGGATTCATCAGCATTCCGCCGCGCCCCGTGCCGATTCCGATGACTTTGACTTCGATACGGTCGGAAAGCAGCCGCTCTTTTTGCGCCGCAATCTGATCGAGCAAGGCCCCGCCGATAACGCCCGCGCCGAAGACGAAGACTTCCGCTGTCCGCGACGTATGAAAGAAGAACTTGTGCGTAATGCGCACGGCCGCATCTCCTGCATCCCCGCCGATAACGCAGGAAATGCAGCGTTCCGAAGAGCCTTGCGCGATGGCGAGGATGTTGATGTCGCCGGAAGAGAGGGCTTCAAGGAATTTTGCCGCAACGCCGCGGTTTTCAACCATGCCGTCGCCGACGACGGAAACGATTGCGCAGCCGCCTTTTACTTCAATCGGATTGATCATGCCGTCGCGGATTTCAAGCGCCAACGCATTGTGCAGCACGTCTTTGACGCGGTCGGATTCGGAATCCCGGACGCAAAATGAAATGGTATATTCGGAAGACGACTGCGTAATGAGCACGACGGAAATGCCCGCTCCGGAAACCGCCGCAAAGATTCTGCTCGCCATGCCCGAATGGCCGCGCATACCGGTGCCGCCGACGCTGACCATCGCGACGTTTTTAAGGCAGGAAATGCCGCAGACCGCGCTTTTCCGGTTTTGCGCAAACGGCCCCTTGCCGATGCGCGTTCCGCGCGCCGACGGATTATGGCTGTTGAGGCTCCACGCTTCGATGCCTTTGGCAGCCAGCGGCGCAAGCGTTTTGGGATGCAGCACTTTTGATCCGAAGAAGGCAAGTTCCATCGCCTCGCTGTAGCTCATGTCGTCAACTAAAACCGCATCTTTGACAATGCGCGGGTCGGCCGTAAACACGCCGTCAACGTCCGTCCAGAATTCGACGCGCGTCGCCCCCAAGCAGGAGCCGATAATCGACGCGGAAAAGTCGGAGCCGTTGCGTCCCAAAAGACCGGGAACCGGTTCCGCGCCGCTGCCGCCGATCCACGAACACACAAAACCCGGAAAAATCAAAATCCGCGTTTGGGACGGATTTTCGCCGTCGCGGTGCCGCTGCAGGGCCTCCGCGCTCCGCGCATAGTCGGGATCGCCTTCTTTGTGCGCGCCGGTCGTAAATATGAATTGCCGGGAATCGAGGAGGAGCACGCTCTGCTTCTTTGCGCGCAGCACCGCCTCAAGAATCGGATTGGAAAGCATTTCGCCCATTCCCATGATGCGGCAGTGGACGGTATCGGGACATTCGCCGAAGGCAACGACGCCGGAAAGCAGCCGTTCATATTCGACGAATAGCGGCTCGAGCTTCTGCATAACCGCGCCGGCATCAAACCCGCTGAGCTTTGACTCAAGCGCGGCGCAGATGTCGGAATGCGTCTTCCGCACGCTTTCAACAAATTGGTCGATCCGCCCGCCGGTTGTGCAGGCGTCGATGCTTTCCTGCAGCTTATTGGAAACGCCCTGAACCGCCGACGCAATCACGCTGAGCCTATCTTCCGCCGCGCGCCGCTCAATAATCGCCGCCGACGCCAATATCCTGTCGGCATTCCCCATCGAAGTGCCGCCGAATTTAAGTGTAAGCATAGTAACTCCAAAAAAGCGATTTTAGACAATGCCGAGTCCGGCAGGAAAGTTGCCGCGCTGCGTTGCAGACGGCGCCTTATTTCAATCCGGCAGATTTCAGAGAGAGCCGCAGTGCGCCTGCAGCCGGCCTGTCCGGTACCGCTCAATAATTTTTCCGGATTTTACCGCAATCAAGTCCGTTTAACAAGTTGACGGCAGGAGGGGAGGGGCGGACAGGATGAGACGGACGGAGAGACTGGATGCGGAGGATTTAACTTGGTCGGCCGTCCGCTTCAAGTTTTCCTCACGGAAAACTTGCCAGTTGGTAGGCGGGATAGAGGATGCCGAAGAGATTTAACGTTGTCTGCCGCCTGCTTTAAGTTTGTCTGTCGACAAACTTGCGAGCGGGTAGGTAGGTGGGCGGACAGGATGGATTTAACCGGATGCGTACGAAACCGCTTGCGGTTAGTCCGTAAACCATGGACGCATAAGTCCGTAAAGTGTGGGCGCATAGGCCCATAGAGTATGGGCGCATAAGTCCGTAAAGTGTGGACGCGTAAGTCCATACATTACGGACTTTGTGAACCGTTATAAAGCGCCCTGTCGACGCGCTCGATGCAAAAGTGCTGCGCACTTCGGCAACGGGTTTGCATGAAAACGGCACAGGAAGCCGGATTTTCAAGGAATTACACGCAAGGCGTAGCAATTCTGAGCCCCTAAGCAGGGTAGGAAAGAGAGAGTGGGTGGGCTGGCGGTGGAACTTTTTTCGCCGCAGCATTGGTTTCCGCGCATTGTTTTGCAGCGGAATTCGTTTTGACGCCGACAATCGGTTATTCTTCACTCGCCTTTGGAGGCGTGGTCGCAACAAGCAGTATTCCGAAAATCCCCTTGGTGTCATCCAGTTCCAGCACTGATACCATTAAGTCATCCCTCAATCTTATGCCGATCGGACTTGCGCTCGGTGTGATTGCCGATAATGGTTTTACGTTCTTGTGGATGAACGATATTGCGCCGGTCGGCTCAGGTTCCGTAGAGGCGAGCCAGTATGGCTCTTTTGACTTCGACGCGAAACTGCATAACAGCATCGCCTATGAAACAAGTCTCATACTTGGACGGACATTCAAAGCGGTTGATGAAAAGCTGTATATCAATGTGGGATCCGGTTTGGCTTACGGCGTAGCAAAAATAGAAGTTTCCAAAGAGGTGCACGGCGTTCGGGTATTCTCAGCTAATGCGTGGGACTTCCATTTCGGCATTCCGATTCAGCTCGGCGCGCAGTTTTTCTTTACCCGGAACATCGGGGTAAATCTTACGCTTGTAGACGACCTTGCATTCGGTGCGCGCCTTGTAAACGGTGGAACGGGAGGTCTGAGCGGTTCCGAAACTGAGCTGGGCTTTGAAAACGTGTTTACCGTAAAAGTCGGACCGATGTTCAAGTTCTAGCTTTTGGGGCGGGGCGGACGGGAAAGCTGGTTGCGGAGGACTTAACTTGGTTTGCCGGCCGTCGGCCGTCTGTTTTCCGTAAGACGGTTCCCTCTGTTTTCGCCTTTCCGTCCTCTCTATTTGGATTGCATTGTCCCAATCCGAAGGACATTCGGGTATCGGGGTGTCCGACATTACCGTATCGGAGTGTCCGATATTACGCTATTGCTCTTACCGATATTCTCGTATCGGGGCGGACGGGATGAACTGGTCGGGAGGCGTTGACTTGGTTGGCTGTCCGCCTCGAGTTTTGTCTGATGACAAAACTCGCTAGTGGGTCGTGCGGCAGGTGGACGGGAGAGCTGGCTGCGGAGGGCTCAACTTGGTTGGCCGACCCCGTCCGCTTCGAGTTTTGCAGTTGCAAAACTCGCTAGTGGGGGGCGTGCGGAGAAACGGACACGTGGATAATGAAAATCACTTGACCGCACGCCTCCCGTTTTCCTTTCGGAAAACGGGTAAGTATTGTCGTAGTAGGGGCGGGCGGGAAAACCGGATGCGGAGGATTCAACTTGGTTGGCCGTCTCCGCTCGCCTGTTTTGCGCAGGCAAAACAAGAGGGCGGCGGCCGAAAAGTTATCTCTATACGATAAAGTTTTCCCGCCGGCCCCCGGCCCGGCGCCCTTACAAGCGGATGATGCGCGAATGGCTTATGACTTCGTTGCCGGTTTCGGTGATGAGGATGTCGTTTTCAAGGCGGCAGCCGCCGAGTTCTTCGTCGTAGAGGCCGGGTTCGAGCGTTACGATCATGCCGGGCAGGAATGTTACTTCTTCGGGCATTTTGGAACTGACGCGCGGATACTCATGAATCTCAAGGCCGACGCCGTGCCCGAGCGTATGCGGCATTTTCCGTTTGGCGGCGGCAAAAATGCTCTGCGCCTTTTCGTCGGCATTCCGCACCGGAATATCTTTTTTGTATAAGTTGAGGCATTCGTCCGCCGCGCACTGCACCAGATTCACCAGCTTGTCCTGCCGTTCGTCCGCATTTTTTACGACCGTAACCGTTGTGTCGCTCGTGTAGCCGTTGAACACCACGCCGAAGTCGAGGATCGAAAGCCCGTCCGCAGGCCACGCGGCAGCGGTGTAGTTCGGAAAACAATGAATCGCCCAGCTCCGGCTCGGCCCTGCCGCCAGCGTATCGAATCCGGTTTTTTCACAGCCGTGCGCGCGGCATTCCTTTTCGATCAAGAGCGCGACATCCGTTTCCGTTTGAATCGAACCGTCCCGGATTTTTTCCTCTATCAAATCGATGATGAGGTCGCCGATCCGCGCCGCCTCCCGGGTGCACGCGATTTCATATTCATCCTTTATCATGCGGAGCTGCACCGTGAACTGATGCGCGCCGTTTTCCCGGCATTTGACATCCCAGCCCGGCAGCGCATCGACAAAGCACAGGAACTCCGGATACGGCGTCGCCGGAGAGATTTCAACTTTCCGGTTTTTCACGGACGTCGCATTCAAATGATCCTGCACCGCCTCAATGCTGTTGTTTTTGTAGCGGGTGTACGGAATCATCTTGTCGCAGAACGCCAGTTTGTTCGCAAGCAGCTCGTCCCACGGAATGAGGACTGCCGTACCGTCTTCAAAAATAATGAGCACGGCATCGCTCGGGTGGCCGCACAGATAGCGCAGCGACGGTTCCCGATGCGCCTCGCTGTCGACAAAAACGGCCGCGCCGAGTTCATTTTCCTGCAAAAACGCGGCAACTTTATTGCGCCGCTCCTGATAGATCTTTTTAAGATCAAAGTGAGAAAAATCGGTCATATCATTTTCCTTATGTCATTTTATTGCGCCGGACGCGGGCCCGGCAACGTTTTGCATTTGTGTTTTATCCCGGAAGGAGCGCGTACTTTCTTACATTGCATCCGGAGCTTCCGTCCGCTTCCGCTGCAGCCTGCCTTTCAGTGTGGAAGCGACTGCCGAAGCGGTCTCGTCCTTAAATATAACGAGAATCAATACGCCGAGTACAGCGAAAAGCCCCGCCGTAACCAGCACGGGCATCCCGAATGCGAGCAGTCTGCCGCGCCCCGCACATGCGCGGATCACATACGGGCGGATGAGGTAGACCGGCGCGCCGGCAATAAGTGAAAAGCTCCCCATGCGGACAACCTGAACGGCCGTCTTGACGACAAGCGCGCGGACATCCATCGCCGGCAGCCGCTTCATAAACACAAAAAGGCACGCCGTATTCACGATGCTTGCCGCAGTGAGCGCAAGCGCGATTCCCCTCCCCTGAAACGGCAGCGCAAGCGTCAGCACGAGCGCAATATTCACGCCGAATGAAATAATGCCCGCAAGAGTCGGCAGCTTTGTGTTGCGCTGCGCGTAAAATGCAGGCGAAAGAATCCGGTTCACGGCGATGAAAAAAAGCCCCGCAATGTGAAAGCGGAATACGCTGAGCGTCAACGCAACCGAATCGTTGTCGAACTTCCGCGTCTTGTAAAGGAGAGAAATAATTTCCTTTCCGGAAATGAGCGCATAAACCGTTACGGGAATGGTAATGAATGCGATAATTTTTACGGCCTGCAAGAGCATGGCGTTGAACTCCATCCATTGCCGCCGCTTTGCCAATGCCGACAAGTCGGGCAGAATGACCGTGCCGATCGACACGGCGAATATGCCGAGTATTAATTCCTGCAAACGCAGCGAATACTGCAAGCTGCTGACCGTTCCGGTGCCGATTTTGCTTGCCGCCGCCGTCGAAACGAGATCGTTGAGCTGGTAGGCCGCCATTCCGATAATCGTCGGCACGATGAGCAGGACGACTTTGCGCGTGTTCGGATTCGTAAAAGCGTTTTTGAGCGTTGTCAGCGTTGTCTTCCAGCCCGTCGCTTTGACGAACGGCCACTGAAAGAGCGCCTGAAAGCAGCCGCCGGTCAGTACGCCGAACGCCATCGCGCGCGCCGCCTGCGCTTCCGCCGGAAGGTTCTGGGGATTCGGCAGCTGCGGCGTCAGAAAATACGTTACCGCAATAACAACCGCATTAAACAGCACGGGCGTAAACCCCGACGGCGCAAAGATGCCGCAGCCGTTTAAGATTCCCTGCAAAAACGCCGCCGCCGAAATCACAAACAGGTACGGAAACATAAAGCGCGTCAAAAATACCGTTTCCGCAATCAATGCCGCGTCGGTATTGTCCCGATAAAAAAGCGGAATGAGCAGCGGCGTTAGTGCAATGCCGATAACCGTAATCACCGCCGTTAAAAAAGAAACGAGCGTCAGCGTCGATGAAACGAACAGCTGCGTTTCGGCATGTTTTTGCGCATCCGTATCCTCTTCAATGCAGCCGCGGAACGTCGGAATGAACGCAACGGAAACCGCATTCTCCGCAAACAGCCGCCGGAACAAATTCGGAATCATAAACGCAATGCCGAAGGCGTCCGCATAACCGCTCGTCCCCAGAAAAGCCGCCTTGGTCATCTCGCGCACGAGCCCCATTATCCGCGAAGCAAGCGTCATAACCGAAAGCGTTACCCCCGCCCGCATAATCGACTTTTTCCCGCCGCGCATCGTATCGTGTGATTTCATAATCCGTAGAATATACAAATCCGCCCGCCCGCGCAACGCGCTTCCTGTCGACATTTACCCGCCCCATCCGCCCGCTATTCCTCCCCGCCGGTAAAAACGCTATTATCCCGTCTCACACACTTCCGGCTGAATAAAAGGAGCGCTTATGCAGCGAATAAGACGCACGTTGTCCGTTAAGCTTGTTATGGTATTTTTTCCGGCGATTATGGGATTTTTGGTATTCGGATTTTTTGTGCTGCGGCATAAGAGCGTTCTGGATGCGTCGGCTGCGACACGGGCCCCGCTGCATATCACGGCGGCGGGGGCGCGGGCACTTTGCAGCGGCGTTCCATTGGATACGCTGACGGCAAAGACGGCCGCAGAAGAGCCGTTCCGCACGCTGCGACGGCAACTGTCCGAGCTGCAAACGCAAACGGGCGTGTACAATATCCGGCTTATCGCACAGACGGACGGGCAGCAACAGGTTTTGGTGCAGGCGGCCGGTGCGGATTCGTTTTTTACGCTTACCGCCGCTCCGCCGGAACTTTCGGAAGCATTCAAAACGAATGCGGAAACGTTTACCTCGTCTCCGTATCGGGAGCGGCTCAATACCGTGCAGTCGCTTTTTAGTCCGCTCGACCGCAGCGCGACTGCAAAAGGCTGCGTTATTGCAGTCGATTCGGATTACTCCGGTCGGCACGAACAGATTACGCGTTCGGTATGGCTGACGCTCATTCCGGTATTTTTGTTTTGCATGGTCTGCCTTGCGGTCGTTGTGTTTTTGGTTACGGCTTTTTTTGTGCGTCCGCTGACGGAACTGCGCAAAAATCTCGATGAAATCGGCACGGGGACGGCGGATTTGAGCATTCGTCTTGCAGTCAAGGGCGACGATGAAATATCCGACACCGCAATTTCCTTTAATAATTTTATCGCGCATTTGAATGCGATGATTGCCGATTTGAAAGCGAATGCGTCGGAAACCAGTCTGGTCGAAAAAAATCTCTTTGCGGCAGCGCAGGGCACGGCGGCCTCCATCCATCAAATCCGCGGCAACACGGCGGCGATTTCAAAATCGGTGGAGTTGCTGAAGGACGATGCCGGCGGCACCAATGCGCTCGGCGAAAATGTTTCCGTCATCGCGCAAAATCTGGTGGAAGTCATCAGGCAGCAGACGCGCTCGAGTGCGACATCGGCGGAGGCGACTGACGATATGATAAACAGTCTTTCCGTCATCGCAAAGGACATCGCCGGACTTGAAGCTTTTTCGGAATCGCTTGCGGCAAAATCGGAGGCGGGAATTCTCCGCATGGATGAAACGGCAAAGGTGGTGACGGACATCAACACGCGCATTCAAGCGATTGATTCGTTTGTCAAAATAATTGACGACATTGCGGAAAAAACGAATATGCTTGCGATGAATGCGGCAATCGAAGCGGCGCACGCAGGCGAATACGGCAAGGGCTTTTCGGTTGTTTCGGAGGAGATTCGGAAACTTGCCGACGATGCAAAAAAGAATGCGGAGTTTATTGCGCATTCTCTCAAAGATATTATCGACCGGATGCAGGCGGCGGCGCTCATCACGGAGGAAACAAAACGCTCCTTTACCGACATTGACGGCGGCGTACACCGGACGGGAAAGGCGTTTATTTCGATGCGGGAACAGGTTGAAACCGTTTCCGGCGCGGCGGATGCGATCCGAAAGGCGGTGCGCGATTTACGCCGTCAGCAAGAGCAGGTCGCCTCGAGTGCGGATACGCTCGGCGGCGTTTCGTCGGAGCTTGCCCGCACCGGCGGCAAAATCGAAACGCTTGCGGCGGAAGTCAACGTCGGCATGACGGAAATCGTCCTCGGCATGGAAGAAATCTCAAACGCGCAGCAGAGCGTCGTCCAAGAAGCCGAAAAAGTAAACGAAATCATCGGCGCCGTTCAAAATCAAATCGAAAAATTCAAGGCGGACTGCGAATAACTTTCCGTTAAGTGAGTACTGGTTGTGCAGTCCGCTCAAGTTTTCCTTGCAGGAAAACTTGCGAGTGGGCAGGGGCGGGCGGACGGGAGAACCGGATGCGGAGGAGTCAACTTGGTCTGCCGTCCGCTTCAAGTTTTGTCTGATGACAAAACTTGCTAGTGGGATCGGTGTGCGGCGAACGGAGAAACCGGATACGGAGGACTTAACTGGTCCACCGTCCGCTTCAAGTTTTCCTCACGGAAAACTTGCGAGCAGGTTGGGGCGGACGGAAAATATTGCCGTACAGATTTAACCGGTCGGCCGTCCGCTTCAAGTTTTCCTTACGGAAAACTTGCTAGTTGCATCGTCGGTTGGTGGACATACAACCGATTAGTCAGTTCAAGGCTGTGTTACTATGTCCGCCGCGAACATCTCGACCGGAACGATACCCCCGATCCGAGCGGATCGAACATCTCGCTCCGAACGAGGCGCACACTCTGATCCGAGCGAGGGTGTACCCCTGATCCGAACGAGGCGCATACCCCGATCCGAGTGAGGATGCACCCCTGATCCGAACGGGGCGGACGGAGAAACCGGATGTGGAAGACTTGACATGGTTGGCCGTCCCTGCTCGCCTGTTTTGCGCAAGACAAAACAGGATGCTGGCGGCCGAGACGTTCCCTCTACGCGATAAAGTTCCCCCGCCAACCCGCACACGAGCCCGCCCGCACGTTTTGCCGTAAGGCAAAAGGCGATGCTGGCGGTCAAGATGTTCCCTCTACACGATAAAGTTCCCCCGCCAACCCGCACACGAGCCCGCTCGCGCGTTTTGCCGCAAGGCAAAAGGCGATGCTGGCGGTCGAGACCTTCCCTCTACACGATAAAGTTCCTCCGCCAGCCCACCCACTCTCTCTTTCCTACCCTGCTTAGGGGATCAGAATTGCTACGACTTGCGTGCAATTCCTTGAAAATCCGGCTTCCTGTGCCGTTTTCATACAAACTCGTTGCCAAAGTGAGCGGCGCTTTTGCACCGGGCGCATCGGTAGTGCCCTTTATAACGGTTCACAGAGTCCGGATTTCATGGGCTTACGCGCCCATGCTTTATGGACTTATGCGCCCATGCTTTATGGACTTATGCGCCCATGGTTTACGGACCTATGCGCCCGTGTTTTACGGAGTAACCGCAAGCGGTTTCGTACGCGGCCGGTTCAATCCATCCTGTCCGCCCATTCACTCGCCTGTTTTGCCGTAGACAAAACAGGAGGCTTGCGGTCGAGACGTTCCCTCTACGCGATAAAGTTCCACCGCAAACCCCGACACGAAGTCAGAAATGCTGCAAGGAATCGAGACCGCCTCGAACGCTGTTTCGAGGGTGCGTCGAATTACGCTTCGACGGCGAACGGGACTACTTTACCGTACAGATTTAGCCTATCGACCGTCCGCCTCAAGTTTGCCATACGGTAAACTTGCTAGCGGGCCGGGGGAACTGAATCGGGATGTGTCGAGTTGGTCGGCTGGCCATTTCAAGTTTTCCTATATTTTCTTAAGATACTCCGCTAGTTTTTCGGAAGCCTGCTCTTTGTAAGACATGCTCTTTTCTTTCGCGTGATGCCGAATTTGCGCAGTCGTTTTAGCACTGATGACGCGCAGCCGCCGCATCCTTCCGAGATTTCTTTGAGCTTGCCGTCGGGATGCTTTTGCATACATTCGATAAGCTTTTCAGTGATGATTTTCTTATTGACCGGCTGTCCACGCACTCGCGCATCTGATGGAGAAAATCTAACGGCCGAACGAGGAACCAGTTGGTCGCAAGGCAACATCCCGACAGCCTTCGCAGACTGTTCCGCCGGTAGGCGATGCTCTTCCTGCCTCGTTGCTCAACCTACTGTGCTTTATCCAAACGCAGCGACACCCGTCGATGCTGCCGCGCCATCCAATGGAGAAAGATCGGTCGGAGGCTTGGACGGCCGAACGGGGAACCAGCTGCCCGCTGGACACATCCTGACGGCTTCCGTAGGCTGTTCCTCCGGACTGGGCAATGACCTCCCTGCCTCGTTGTGTAAGCCGATAGCGTTTTATCCAAACACGCCGCCGCCCTATCCGATGGTGGAAAACCAGTCGGACGGAGGGGAAAGTGCTTGGTCACGGAGCATATCCCGATAGCTTTCGAGGACTGTTCCGCCGACCTGAGCGATACCCTCCCTGCCTCGTTGTGTAACCCACTGTGCTTTATCCGAAGCCGCGGCACTCGTCCATGTCGCCATGCCATCCAATGGAGAAAATCGGATGGCCGAACGGGGAACCAGTTGGTCACAGGGCACATCCTGACGGCTTCCGCGGACTGCCCGCCGGCTGGGCGATGCCCTCCCTACGTCCTTGCGCAACCCTCTGCGCGTTATCCGAAGATGCAGCAATCACGAATACTTTTCTGCAAGCGCATCAACAACTTGCGCGATGACCGCTAAATCTTTTTTCCCGAGCTGTGCCATCTTTTGTAAAAGCGGTTCCGGCAATGCGGCATATGTATCGGTATAAGTTTTGCCCGTCACAAGGTATTCCGCCGACACGCCGAGGCAGCGGGCAATTTTTATCGCATTCTCCGCATTCGGAATCGATTTTTGTCCCGAAAGGTAATTATCGAGCGTGTTTTTACTTATACCTGTTTTGGCGGACAGCTCCTTCACCTGAATGTCCCGCATGTCGAGCAGGTCTTTCAGATTTTCAGCAAAATCCATGCGGGGAGTATACTTTTCTCAATATTTTCGCTTGTACAAATCACCTAATTAAGATAATAATACTTTCTATTAACTTAATTAGGTGTATAGGATTACTTTAGCGCTTAATTACACTTTTCCGTATGGAAAGGAGAGCTTCTGCTCCGAGATGAGTAAAAAGTATTTGGAGTTGTTTATGAAAAAGATGTATGCACCGTTTTTCCTGCCGCTGATTGGTTCGCTGGTGCTTCTTGCCGGATGCACGACTGTTGCTCCGCTGCAAAGTAATGTGGCATTTCCGCAAGACGGCAGCAAATACACCATTTTGGGACGAGTGACGCTTGATGCGAAAGCGGGCAAAAACAGTTACGAGCGCTTGCTTGCCGCTGCGCAGAAAGCCTATCCGGATGCGGACGATGTTGTAAATATTTTTGTCGATAGAAAAGTAAAAAGGTTTTTCTTTATGACGACTTACCATTATGTGCTTTCCGGCGTCGCAATCGATTATAAAGAGGTGAAATAAAAGGTCGCTCAAACGAACGGCATCGTTTCATCCGGAACCGAATAAGCGATGCCGCATCGATGTGTGGCGACCGTGCAGCACGGCTCCGAAGAGCGAGTGCGTAAGGTTTCTTCAAAGAGGAGCTGCCGACTGCTCTTTGAAAGAATCGTAAGCAATATGGGCGGCATTCTGTTCGGCAGCTTTCCGAGATGCGCCCTTTGCCGGGCCGAATACGGCATCCCCAAGCTGCACGGTAACGCTGAATGTCAGCGCATGATCCGGACCGGTAACCGAAACTGTCGTATAAACGGGGCAACGTTTATGCTTTTGCTGGTACAATTCCTGTAAAAGCGTTTTATAATCCTTGCCGCCGCTCTTTTGGACTGCCCGTATCTCCGGCAGCAAAAACGAAACGACATATTCTTTTGCAGCCTCAAAGCCCGCATCAAGATAATAGGCGCCAATTATCGCTTCCATACAATCGGCAATAATCGCAGGTTTCCGCCGACCGCCGGAAATCTCTTCCCCTCGCCCCAGCCGCAGCATTCGATCAATACCGAATCGCAAGCCAATCGGCGCAAGCGCTTTTTCAGAGACCACAACGGATTTTATCTTTGCAAGATCGCCTTCGGAATTCCCGGCCATATCGCGATACAAAAAATCGGCAGCGGCAAGTCCCAATACGGAATCGCCGAGAAACTCAAGGCGTTCATTGCTGAGATACCGAGCATTGCGCGCTTCATTCGGATACGAGCTGTGCCGAAAAGCGAGCTCAAGCAATTCGATTGATTTGAAGTGTAATTTTAGTGGACGGCAGAAATCGCGTAATTGTTTTTGACGTTTAGCAGAAAGGGGTTCCATTGTTTAGGGAAGTTGGCTTTAAAATACAAAAGACACAAGCCGCTTTGACTCGTGCCTTTACATTCGGAACACGTATTATTTTGCCTGCTCCGCTTTGATAAAATCATAGGCATCGCGTACCGTTTCAAATTCGTTTGCTTTGTCATCCGGAATACTGACGCCAAGACTTTCTTCAATCGCATAAACGAGTTCATAGGTATCAAGGCTGTCCGCACCGAGATCGCCGCGGAATGAAGAATCCAATGTAATCTTGCTTTCATCAATTTCCAATTTTTCAGCAATAAGTTTTTGAATCTTATCAAACAATTCGTCCATCTTTTTCTCCTCTTTTAACCGTTAGATTCAGGTGTTATGATTTGCCGCCCATGATAAAAACCACATTTCGGACAAACTCGGTGCGACTGGATAAGATTACCGCAATTACTGCATTCGGCAAGCTGCGGCGCCTTTAATCGCATATTTATTGTTTGACGTCGTTTAGTAACGGCCTTCGATGTCTTTGATCTTGGTACTGCCATTTATCAACCTCACTAACCTAATAAAATATATCCTAAATAAATTCATTACGATAATACTGTAGTTCCAATAAATTTGTCAATCATTACGCCGAGAGGTAGCGGTGTGTATGTCATCCCGTGCAAAACTGTTTAGAACTAAGTATACAATGGCAATCCTAACACTAGAATTGCCGCTGATTCGCGTAAGGAATTATATTATATGGATTTATAGTATCTTAATAAAATACACGGTCTTACGCTATATCATTATAGGAAACTCCGTTTGGACCTATCACATAATTTTATTGATGTCAAATAAGTATATTATGAATAAATACGGCAAAGTATTTCAGTATAAGCCGTGCAGAAGCTTAGTATTGGAGGTATGCTTGTGTAAAGTCAGTCAATGTAAGACGGCTCGGCTACACGGAAATCAATTTTTGGCCACTCTATCTAAGAACCTTGTTTAATGTCTACGAAATAAGCTATAATTACCTCATGAGAAAGCAATATCCCAGCGACATAACGCGTGAACAATTCGAACAAATCCGCCCGTTATTAGAAAGCGGACGAAAAAAGACAGCGCCGAGAAAAGTGGATTTGTATGAAGTATTTTGTGCCGTACTGTACCTGCTCAAAAGCGGCTGTCAGTAGCATATGCTGCCGGAAGTTTTCCCAACTGGGAATACCGTCTACTATTATTTTAGCTTATGGAATAAGCCGCAGGATGGAAGCGTGAGCCGTTTACACCAGTGCTTAAAAAGATTAATTGACGATGCCCGTACAAAACGGGGACGGAACTCCTGTAAGACGACTTTTTTTATAATAGGCTCACAGAGTTAAAAATACCGACAGCGTTGAAGGGATACGATGCGGGTAAGAAAATATCGGGGGATAAAGCGATACATCGCAGTCGCTACGGAAGGATTACTGCATGCTCTCGCCGTGACGGCAGTCAATGTTACCGACAGAAAGGACGCTGTGCTCACTTTTGAGCACAATAAAGATGAGTTGCCGGAAGTGAAAAGTATTTTGTGTGACGGCGACTATAGCGGAAAGCCGTTTGTCGATGGGGAAAGAAGTTTTGGGCGAAGAACTAACGGTACAAGTAGTCAAGCGCAATGAATTACACATGTTTCGAGGTATTACCAAACATTGGGCGGTGGAACGAAGCTTTGCCTGGCTTGAAAGGCAGCGCAGGCTTTGGAAAAACTGTGAGAGAAAGTATAATACTGCACTGCAATTTATGATTCTGACTTTTATATCGCTACTGCTCAGAAGACTTTAAACATGTTCTAAATACGCCGTTACTTTCTCGGGATCTTGTTCTTTGTAAAAAACTGCTTTTTTTCGCGTGATATTGAGCTTCTAAAGGCATTTCAGCACTGATGACGGACAACAGTCGGATACTTCCGCGATTTCTTTAAGATAGGCGTCGGGGTTAGCTTTGACATATTCGACGAGCTTTTCCGGGATGATTTTTCTTATTGACCGGCTGCCAGCCTTTCCTTTCTACGTTGCGTTGCCAGTTGCCCTGTATCGCTTGTGCCAGGCAATGACCGTTCCGATATACACTTGAATATCGACGCAACTTGAGCCCCTCTTCTACATATTCGATTACTCGAAGTCCAAAGTCTTTGCTGTAAGCCATGTGAGGAGAATAGTAGATTTTTAGTTATATTTCAAAGCAAATACCCATATGACCGCTATGCCGAAAGAGTCAAGTATCTTTCTAACATAGAATATTTTGGCGAGTCGGTTTATATTTACTCGTTAAAACAAGGAATTGATGACGGATTTTTAGAGCCGTATAAAATACTTCGCGTCGGAATAAACGTTGATTTTGAAGGCTACCGTCCTGAACGCGGCAAGACGGATGTAAACGCTGAAATAATAGAAAATCGCCTATACACAGGAACGGGCTGAAAATGTCCGCAAACGAAATTATTGGACTAAGTACGGTGAAAATGCACGCAGTGTATTGAATGCCTTGCTTGATAAATATGCGGAAACAGGCATAGAGAATATCAAAGACATGCAAGTTCTTACCATCGATCCATTAAAAAGCCTTGGAACGCCTGCGGAAATTGTGAGTATGTTCGGCGGTAAAGCGGGGTATCTTGCTGCACTTAAAGAGCTTAAAGATGCAATTTATGTGGCGTAAATTTTTGCTAAGTGGGTATGTAAAACCGATGATTTTAGAGGATGCCGCGGAAAGATAAGGGACAAGATGGATAAAATATCAATTCGTTTTTTTAATGATACGGAAGTTCGTGCTGTGTGGGATGAAGAAAATTCCAAATGGTGGTTTAGTGTGCTGGATATTATCGGTGTGCTAAATGAGCAGCGCGAATACGAAAAGAACCGTAACTACTGGAAATACTTAAAAGCAAAGCTCAAAAGAGAGAATCTTGAGTTGGTTAGCGCTACTACCCAACTGAAATTAACTGCTGCCGATGGGAAAAAATATAAATCAGATGTAATGGATTACAATCAGGTGATAGAGCTTGCAAAAAAAATTCCCAATAATAAATCCGCGCCGTTTATCCAGTGGTTTACCTATTCGGCGGAAACAATAGATGCAAAAAGTAAAACAAAGGCATACGCACTCTTTGAAAGCTCGTTGCTGGATAGTATAGAAATAGGAACTGTCAAAGGTTTGAAGCAGATTCATGCCTACCTTTTTGGAGGTCTTTATGATTTTGCCGGTAAAATCAGAACGGTAAATATTTCAAAAGGAGGTTTTCAGTTTGCAGCGGCAGCATTTCTTGAAGAAAACCTTACTAAAATAGAGCAAATGCCTGATGCGACTTTTGAACAGATTGCAGAGAAATATGTAGAGATGAATATTGCTCACCCTTTCCGCGAAGGCAACGGCAGAACAACAAGGATCTGGCTGGATTTAATCCTAAAACATGCATTAAAAAAGTGCATAGATTGGAGCAAAATCAATAAAAAAGAATACCTCGACGCAATGGAACAAAGCGTGTATGACGATTCTAAAATCAAGTATCTTTTGCAAAGCGCCTTGACGGATAAAATACATGACCATGCAATGTTTATGAAAGGGATAGATTATTCTTATTATTACGAGGAAGCGGAGTGATGAAAGATGGATAAGCAACATACACAGGTAAAATTATTTGAAGAAAAGCAGGTTCGTACTCTTTGGGATAAAGAAAACGGAGAATGGTATTTCTCTGTTGTTGACGTAGTAGCCGTTCTTACAGAAAGCTCAAATCCAAGAAAATATTGGAGTGTGTTAAAAACGAGGCTTAAAACAGAAGGAAGTCAGTTGGCTACAAATTGTAGTCAACTGAAAATGCCGACAGCAGATGGAAAAATGTACAAAACAGACTGTATGACCACAGAACAGTTATTTCGTCTTATTCAGTCAATCCCGTCGCCAAAAGCGAAACCGTTTAAGTTGTGGATGGCGCAAGTTGCTAAAGACCGCATTGATGAAATACAAGATCCGGAGCTTACAGTGAATCGGGCATTACAGGAGTACAAAGCCCTCGGATATTCGGATAACTGGATTAATCAACGTCTTAAATCAATAGAGATCAGAAAAGACCTAACTGATGAATGGAAAAACACGGCTTAAAGGGTATAATGGGGACATGTCGGAATTACGAAAATTGCCGGTCGATCTTAAAAAGACCGATATACTGCATCAAAAGGAATAGAAGATGGGGGAATGGAAGAAGGTTAGGATTGGGGAGTTTCTTACAGAACGGCAAGGCAGATATAAACCTGATGATACGGCTATCGCAAAATATAAACGCCTCGATAAAATAGATTTTTCCGGAACGATTCACATTTCTGAAAAAACTTCTAAAACCGGTATGATCATTGTTCATCCCGGTGATTTAGTTATTTCCGGGATCAATGTTGCAAAAGGAGCAATTACGGTTTATCAAGGGATGGAACCGATCACTGCTACAATTCATTATTCTTCCTATATATTTGATGATTCAATTATCGATTTAGAATATTTTAAGTACTTTGTCAAAAGTCCTGCTTTTATCGAAACATTGAAAAAGCAAGTGAAAGGCGGCATCAAGACCGAAATAAAGCCGAAACTATTTTTATCATTAGAAATATTTGTCCCTGAGGACTTAAAAATTCAAAAACAAATGGTAAAAAAGATTGCTGAAAATCTCAAGCGCGTAAATGAACTTGCGAAAGAAATAGAATCTCAAAAAGGATACGTAAAACAGCTCCGTCAGAATATTTTGCAGGATGCTATCGAGGGTAAACTTACAGAAGCATGGCGTAAGGAACATCCTGTACAGAAAGGTAATCCCGATTATGACGCCGAATCTTTGTTTGAGCAGATACAGAAAGAGAGAAAAAACGATAAAAAACGCAAAGCCTTACCGCCTATCTCGGAGGAAGAAAAGCCTTTTGAACTTCCGACCGGGTGGAAGTGGGTGAGGTTGCATCAAATTGCTGAAGTGGGAACAGGTGCAACACCATTAACGTCAGAAAAAAGATATTATGAAAATGGGACGATTCCATGGATTACAAGTTCGTCTACAGAGAATGATTATGTGACAGTATCTAATAGTTATATAACAGAAGATGCATTGAATGAAACGAACTGCAACTTAAATCCGGTTGGAACGTTAGTTGTCGCAATGTATGGACAGGGAAAAACACGAGGCCAAATAACGGAATTATGCATCGAAGCAGCAACAAATCAAGCTTGTGCTACAATTCAAGTTCCCAGTATACACAATAATATATTGCGAAATCTCATAAAGCTTGTATTTAAAAAGATGTATCAAGAAATTATACGATTAGCACAAGGCGGGGCTCAGCCAAGTCTGAACTTTAGTAAAATTGCCAGTACAATGTTTGGTCTTCCTCTAATTGCAGAACAAACAGAAATTGTGAATACTGTAGCAGTTATGCTTGATAAGGTTTCAAAGCTTGAGCAACAAGTTCAAGAAAGGGAAATACTATCAAAAAACTCGTGTTTGGTATAATAAAGGAAAATTTGGAGGAAAAAATGTTGGCATATTATGAAAAAAATGACTTACAAAGGATAGCAGCATCATTGCTCAACAAAAGAAATAATAATTATATTCCAGATGAATTAAAAGATTATGAATATTCTTGGAATATAAGTCTTTTTATATCGAGAATATTATTTCATTCTCATCAGGTATTACCTTTAAATAAAAAAATATTAGATATAGAAATAAATACTTATAATAATAATAATAATCATAAAATTTCTGTAGATAAAATAAAATTAGAAAATAATTATTGGATTCGTTATATTTTTGATGAAGTAAAAATTCCAAGTTTAGTATTTTCCTTTTGTAGAAAACTTTATAGCGATCAAAATGAACAAAGAAAATATAGCGAGGAGAATAATCTTGATGAATTACTTTTTCTTGGCTATTTAGCAGAAAAATATGGCTACGAAGGTTCTAGATCATTTATGATCAGTACTAAAGATTTTAATAGTATTTATAATACTTTCAAAAAAATGTATCCAAATATCAAAACAAAATCAGAAATTTTAAAATTACTTAAAATTAAGCAGGTCGAAAATCAACCTATGTATCAATATAAGCCTTTTGATATACGAAATTCTATTTTTGACACAAAAGTTGCATATTATATTTAGAAAGATATCTCCGCTGAGAATACCGATATTACAGAAAGTATAAAAAAATGGGCTATCATACTTGAACAATTTGGGGGAGTAGATTTTGTAAATCTATTAGATGATAAAGCACAAGTGGAATTTACAGATAATGCTATCGACTTAATCCTTCAAGAAAAAGACCACGTCCTTGATGAAAAAAATGAATACAATAAAATTATTTGTGATTTAACTTATTTTACTCATTATGAAGATAATATTTTTCTACAGCCTCAAAAAAAGAACTTTTGAAATAAATTATCACGATTATTTTTTAATGTAGATTACTGATAAATCCAGCGATGCCGGTTACGAGCTATTATGTCAAAAATGTAGAGAATTATATCTGCTTCCATTAATATCATTGCTATATGCCAAGAACTATTCAACATATATTCATCAATTATTATCTAATGATAAAAAACGACCGTTTATATTTAGCCAATTGTTGTACCATCTAAAAAATAATAATCCGGAATATTTATTAGATTTTATAGGTGAAGAAGACTATGGCTTAGTCTTTTATATAACTTTTATTGAATGTTGTTTAGATAAAATAATCTTGCCACAAAATGAATTGCTTGAAGAATCTATAATTGTTTTATTAAAAAAACTATTGATATTTTTGCTGATAAAAATTTTAGATTATATCCATTTAGATACAAGCAATTTTCTAGAATTCTCATGTGGATTTGTCAATTTAATCTTCAAATGGATAGAAGACCTGCAATTATTAAAATAAAAAAAGAAATTTATAACTGTCATAAAGAATTATTACAAAAGTATTTTTTATCTTTGGGGAAAATATCAGATTTTCAAAAATTAATTGATCACTTTTATGATGAAAAAGATTATATACTTCCAATTCATAATGACATTGGTATTTTCCAGTTTTCTTATCTTTTTAATATTTTAGAGATTGCTAAAGAACAAGAGAATAAAGATGCAATTTATTTAATCACAAATAAATTAAAGCTTCTTTATATAGAAAACATTCTAAAAAAAGATAAATTATCTTTAACATCTGAATATAAGCAAATAGAAAATTATGATTGGGCTTTGTTCTATAATCTTATTCTTGCTAAAAATGAAATTCAAGATTTCTGTAATATGACAATAGAATCTTATATATATCCTAGTGAAACTGAAGAGGATGCATTTCACATTAAGCATACAAATGCTGATCGATTAAAGTTCTTACTAAAAACCTTATGTCTAGCATATCAAAAATGTGAAAATAATAAGAAGAATTATGAAGAAATTATATTGAACTTACTACTTCATTGCTTTAAGGATAATCCAGATATGAAAAGTATTAATATTTTTTCTTCGTTATATGAATCATCTTTCGATGATAGTCGTGATATATCGATTTTTCCAGGATTAATAGAAATTGTTAATAGTTTTACAAAGGATGGGCAAACAAGATTTATAAAATTTGTACTTGAAAATGGAAGTTTTAGGCTCTTATTTAAGGCGTACAATCTTATAACTTTTGAAGAAGGTCATGATCAAATTGAAAAATTCATCAAAAACTCAGATTTTTCTACAAAAATAGATGATATTTATAGTATTCCCGATTTTATCGAAATAGTAACAAACGTTACTAATTCAAGAATCAGCGATAAATTTGAAAAGTTATTATTTGAAGAGCTTAATAGAGTAATTACAAAAAAAGTGCAAAATGGATACATCAGTGAATATACTTACCAGGCGGAATTGTTAAAACTTTTTCATCTTTATAAAATGAAAGATATTGAATCTTTGAAATCATATCAATTTCCTTTTAAAGATGAAAGTTATAAGTATGGCGAATATAAAAAAATACTGGAATCTGACAAACTATTTTATACAGCTATGCTGAATATGGAGGATAAAAAATATGTTGAAACTCTTCGTTTGTTAGAGTATATTTGTAAAGAATTTCCAAATAATTTACAATATAACATTTATAAAATATATGTAAAATGTTACACATTAGAGGGAGACGAAAATAAAGATAATAGAAATAACTTATTAGCAGAAAGCAAATCGTTGGAGAAAACAAAAATTCAAAATATTGAGCTTTTGTTATTTACAAAGCTTAGAATATATATATATATATATTAAATAATAATTATGATTTAGCATTTTATTTCTATCAATCTCTTGATAGCGAGTTGAAAACAGATATTGATTTTTCATATTTAATTATAAAAGGATTATTAGAAAACAATCAATATGAAACTGCCTTGGAGATTTTCAATAGTATCAATTCTAGGTTTATAGAAACAAAAGAATACAATGACTTAAAATCATTGCTTCCAATAAATCAGTTATTACCAGAACTTCAGAGTTCTTATTCAAAGATTTTAACTGTTTTAAGTCCTGAGAAGCGCTTTAAGGTGCTGCCAGCTTCTATCAATGAACATAATCAAGACTTAGGCAAATATATATTAAATGAAATCAAATGGGCTTTACATAGAACTCTTAAAAAAATAGATCTTATTCAAAAAATTAGTGCTGCAAATCTTTCAGAGGATAACATTTCTGATTTACTTGAATTAGAAATCAATGGAAGATTATTTATGCTTGGCTATAAATTAGAAAATCAAGATAGAAGTGGTAAATCTTCTAAAAATGCTGGCGAAGTGGATTTAGAAATAAATTTTAATGATTTTTCTATAGTTATTGAAGCTATGAAATATACCTGCGGAACAACAAAAAGAAAGCAACATATTGAAAAAACATTTAAATATGATCCATCGATAAAGTATATATATATATATATATATATAACTTAATTTATTTTGATGGTACGGAAGATTTTGCTACTGCTTGGGGCAAGATAAAAGATGATATTGATAAGGCCTCTTATCCTTCGTCTTTTTAAAAAAAGAATACAGAAGAATTAGAATCTAATAATGCAGGAATAAAAATTATAAAAAGTGAACATGAAAAAGGACTAGTTTATTATCATATCATGGGAAATTTTAAATACATAGAAAATATTTAATGCCAGCATTTAACAACTTATAATTAATCTGTGTTAGGGATTGGAGGGGCACGCCGCAGGCGTGTTCCGGAGCGCAGCGGAGGAATGGAGCGATAGCGTAACCCCGCAAAGCCCGACCGCCGCTTGCGGCGGGAACGCCCAAATAAAAAGAAAAGGAGTAGATATGCCGAATATACAGGGAATTATAAGAAACTGTTTAATATTTAGTCCCCTGCTGTAATGGAAATATGAGAAAGCAATATCCCAGTGACATAATGCGCGAACAATTTGAGCAAATCCTCCCCGTATTAGAAAGCGGACGAAAAAAGACCGCGCCGAGAAAAGTAGATTTATATGAAGTATTTTGTGCCGTACTGTACCTGCGGCTGCCAATGGCGTATGCTTCCTGAAGTTTTTCCCAAATGGACTACCGTTTACTATTATTTTAGCATATGAAATAAGCCTTAGAATGGGCAGCAAAGCCGTTTGCACCAGTGCTTAAAAAAAATTAATTGGCGAGGCTCGTATAAAACAGGGGCGCAAGTCCTGCAAGAGCAGCTTGCTTATAGTCGATGCGCAGAGCGTTAAAAATACCGACAGCGCCGAAGGCAAAGG